>NZ_GL830853.1 GCF_000188175.1 Phascolarctobacterium succinatutens YIT 12067
CAACTCGATGCTGACCAAGAAATCGAGCAAGAGGTAGAGGCTAACGAAGTTTCCAAATCTAAACAAATGGTATCCGGTGCTATTCTGCTGGGCGTTATCCTGGTAATGGCTGTTGGTATCAAAGGTGTATCTTTGGAAATGGCAGCAATCATCGGCGCTCTGCTGTGCGTACTGACCGGCTGCCTGACTGAAAAACAAGCTTATGCTTCTATCGACTGGGTAACCATCTTCCTGTTCGCTGGCATGATGCCTGTATCCTCCGCTATGGATAAAACCGGCGCTGGTAAACTCATCGCTGAATGGACTGTTGGCCTGATGGGCGGCTCTCCTTCTCCGTTGGTTGTAACCGGTGTACTGTTCATCCTGTCCTGCGGTCTGACTCAGTTCATGTCCAACACCGCATCCGCAGCTCTGCTGTGCCCGATCGGTATTGCAATTTCCCAAAACCTGGGCGCTGACCCGAAAGCAGTTCTGATGGCTATCGCTGTTGCAGCATCCTGCGCATTCGCAACTCCGGTAGGTACTCCTCCGAACACCCTGGTACTTGGCCCTGGCGGATACAAATTCATGGACTATGTAAAAGCTGGTACCGGTCTGGTTCTGGTAGCTTTCGTAGTATCCCTGGTTGTTATCCCGATGGTATGGCCGTTCTTCCCTGGCAAATAATTTGTTAGGTTAGTAAGCTAAAATACAAATCAATCCCCGTCACGAAAGTGACGGGGATTTTTGTTGTTCAAAATATGCCTGAAAGCACCGGAGATATGTGATTTTAAGGGTGAGCACACAGACATATTTTTAATAAAAAAGGTTTGTGAATCGATAAAATCATAAACAAACAATACTATGTATAAATATACAATAAGCTTAGTGGAAGAACATGTAAAGCACAGGAATAAAATAAATGAAAAAGGCTTGCAAATTTGTCAGAAGTGTGTTAAACTTAACACTATCGACAATTAAGTAATTAAAGTAAGTGAAAAAAGCCGATTAAGTAAGTAATGTAAGTGAGGGAAACTAAAAGCCTTCAACTACTTAAAACTTGGCTAAAATGTAAGCTCTATAACTTGTTAATGATAGAACTTACTGATAACTTGTAGAATTATTTTATTGATGACCTTCAGTGTGTATAGTGACACACAGACAACAAAACATTTTTATTATTTTAAGGAGGAAAACAATGTCCCCAGCAATCAAATGTCTTATTCTGTTGGCAGTAGTTGCATTATTCTTCGTAACTGAACTTATTCCTCTCGCAGTTACTGCTATTGGTGCCTCTGTGGCATGCGGCCTGTTAGGCCTGATCCCTGCTAAGCAAGTATTCAGCGGTCTGTCCAACTCTACTGTAGTACTTTTTGCAGGTATGTTCGTTGTAGGCGCTTCCATGTTCTACACCGGCCTGGCTCAAGAAATTGGTAACACCGTAGTTAAAATGTGCGGCACCAGCGAAAACAGCCTGATGTTCGGTCTGATGCTCGTTGGTACTGTAATGTCCGCAGTTCTGTCCAACACCGGTACCGCAGCTTGCATGCTGCCGGTTGCACTGGGCATCTGCTCTGCAGCTAAAATTCCTGCTTCCCGTCAGTTAATGCCGTTGGCATTCGCTTGCGGTTGGGGCGGTATCATCACCATGGTAGGTACCCCGCCGAACATCATTGCAGTAGGTGCAATGAATGCTGCCGGTATCGAGCCGTTCGGTTTCTTCGAATTCGCTTGGATCGGTCTGCCTATCTCTGTAGCTGGTATGCTCTACATGATGTTCCTGGGCAAATATCTGCTCCCGAACAAACAACTCGATGCTGACCAAGAAATCGAGCAAGA
>NZ_GL830854.1 GCF_000188175.1 Phascolarctobacterium succinatutens YIT 12067
TTTGAATTGAATTTGCGCAACTTATTATACGTCATCCTTGCATGTGTAATAGCTGCTTTTTTTGTTGGCACGAAAAACTTTAAACAGATTATCATTATACAATGAGCATTTAAATTTTTAAACACAAAAAAACTGATTGACTTCCGCAAGTTCAATCAGCATTTTCATTCTATATATTGTTCCAACATAATTTATGTTGGTGCCGCGGAGGTGAACCATGACAATCAGATACGGTTTTACATTGCCTTCGCCAGCCACTCACCCATGATAGCTACATCTTCAGGCTCCATATTGGTAAATCAAAGCTTAAGGTTTGATACCCCTTCTCCTCCGCTACTTTGGCAAAAGCTTCAGCATATTCCTTATAACCCTGCTTACCATGCACATAAATATAGATTTTATCAGAAGGCCCTCCCCACAGCACCGCAGGAATGCCTTCTGCAACAATCTTTTTCATTATCATTTCTTAATATTACCTTTCTAGTGCTCCCTTCCAACGGGAAATGCCGCCAAAGTCCTTCACGTCTTTATAGCCCAAGCCCCGCAAAGCATCGGCAGCGATGGCACTACGGCGACCGCTACGGCAATAAACGATGATGGCCTTTTCTTTCTCAGGCAACATTCCAGCCGCCTTTTGCTCCACCTCGTCGTAAGGCAAAAGCACCGACCCTCCAATATGTCCTTCGGCAAATTCTTCCGGAGTACGCACATCCAAAAGTACAAAATTTTCTTTCTTAGCTAGTTTAGCCTGCAGCTCCTCATAGCTAACCAAACCGCTTTTGCCACCGCCAAAGCCAAAAATGAACAGGCCTACAACCGCAAGCGCAGCAATAACTAAATATTTACCCATTTAAACATCATCCTTTTACATTTTTATTTAATAATTTAATTCGGTTTTTTCCGAGTCGTTTTTATCCGAATTAAAACTACAGTTTTTCGAAGTGCTTTTATTTACTACTTTTCAACCAAGCTATAGCTTTCCTCTAAAAGCCGCTGCACTAACAGCGGATATAACATGTTACCTCACTCCTGGAAAAGAATCAACGTACTGAATTTTGATGTCTGGGAAGGAATCTACAAACCGGATAGTAAAATCAGGAAAGGCGTCCACAAACTGCCACTGACCTATTTTATCTGGAAAAGAGGAAACCTTTTGTACCTTCAAGTCAGGGAAGGATTTTACAACCTGCACCTTGATATCAGCAAAGCTCTTTACTACCTTAACTTTACCGCACAGCTTAAGACCGCGTCAATTTACTGTAGGAATCAAAAAGGCAGACTCCACCAATTTTGTCTTACTAATTAAGTTATTCGAGCTTGACATGCCATCTAACACCTTTTATTGGCAGATAAACCCATAGAGGCGGGGTCGCGTTTTCTTTTCAAAAAATTCGGCGTCGTCTGTTTGCTGTGCTCTGAAATAACGCAAAACCAACAGTTTCATATAATTATATACCCTTTCCAGACGCTTTTAAATAGGTTTTGAGCCCCGATTTTCTCTAGTCCACATGTTACTATGCATTTAGTATTTCACTCAACGTCCAGAAGAAGAAAAAAATTTTTAGAGCTTAAACCGCAAACACTGTGCCCACCGCAGGACATTACTTTTTGTCCACTGTATAGCTACAAATATAGTATATTTTTATGGGTAACCTGTAGTTACCGAAAAGAATGTTCGCTAAAAAGCAATGAGCAGCTGGTTGCTCCTTGCCAAGCTTTGCTTGCTCCTGCTCTTGCTTGTTCAACCTATATTTGCTTACTAGCCAATACGCCACGCAGCCACCCACCAACAGCCGGCAAAAAACTGTGGCCCAGCCCTCACCGAAAATGAGCTGCCACAAAAAGAACAGCACGCAAATTATATTAAAAAGATCACACCAAATAACCGCAATGGTCTGAATTTGATTATTAATAATCAGTCTTTATCAAAGAATATGTAAGTAAGGGCATAGAACAACACAAAAGTATAAAACAGAAAATAAATTCCAAATACAAATTTGTCTTTTGAAAGCCTATTAAAATCATCAACAACCAAAAATATATAGCAACTTATTATTATTAAACTAAAGCTAATTTTACATTTCATTGTATAAACTTCCTTGCATATAAAATACTTTATTTATTGTTTATTTGGCAAGCATAATTCACTAGCTCCAATTCTGCAATAAACTTGTCATCCATGATAGGGCCTTACCTTTTTATAACCCAGAATTTGCGTTCCACACCAAAACTACCCTTATCAGAAGCATGGAAGCCAAGGCTTGTACAATACCTCTTATACAAGAGGTCAAGCTCACCTTGTTTTGGGTAACTGTTTATTCACTTGCAAGTATAGTTCTTTTCCAATATCATCCTCTAAAGTATAGCTCTTTCCTCTTACGATGGACTTCTTCCAATCAGATGGTTCTTCAATCAATTTATCAAAGAAAAACACATCTTTTAGAATTATACATCCTATTGTTTCTTCATTCTTAACATTATTTTTTTCCTTAACCCTTTTCAGTGAAGCACACATTTCGTCAAAAGTAGCAGCACCATTACCAATCCCATATTTCTTCCACGCATCTGACATAGTTAACCTTTCAAAATGTGAGAAATATCCGCCACCAACAACTTCCCCATTAACTCCGCTATTTTTCTTCTTATGCAGCTTAAATAAAAATAATTCTCCAGCTTCAAGTACCTTGAATGACGTTGAACCAGGTGTCCAGAAGTTAATATACATTGGTAAATTGTTGTTTTTGTATTGTTCTTTTAAATATAAAAACCAATTTGTATCAGTAACTCCTACATACAATTTCGTCATAACATCACGTCCTTATGGATAATCAGCTCAATTTTGTTTTTCATAGATAGTTGCACTCAAACACAGATCCTTTAGAAAAGATAGTTTTCAGATCTTCATATGTATTGGGAACAGAGTACTCTACATCAAATATCTTCTGATACGGAGGACCATCTTCGTCATCCGCACCTGTATTAAGTTCAGAAACCAACATCTTTAACGCATCATCTAAAGTTGTTTTATCTGTAATTTCAAGACCAGTTGCATTCCACCCGGTCAAAACATCCCCTATCCACACCTCTACATCCTGTTCATATTTACCAATACAATATAAAGCCCATGGCTGTACTCCATTCTCATCGAAGTTTTCGGGCCTTAATAGTATACGCTCAAGAATAGCCCAGAACAACTCAGACTTAGTAAATTTTCCATATGACACATCCTGTAGTAAGCCATCTAAACTGCTCTTCATTGCCTCTATGTACGAAATAGCCTCATCGATGGAATTGATTTCACAATACTCGATTTCATCATTATCTTCATCAAAATACAGACTCTCATCTTCTAAAAATACACTGCCACAATTGCTCACAAGATAAAGTCTTTCCGAAAGGATTATTCCTGTTTTATCATAAATGATTCGTTGCCAATCCTTGTCTATGAGGGCCAGCCTTTCAATTAATGTGTCGATATTATTTATTGCCTTCATCTTTTTTCATCTCTTTCTGCTCTTTCCAGCGTTTATATTCGGCCTTCATAAGAATAGTTCGACACCTTCGGCTCCCAGCCAACCTCAAAGCCGTTAAAGGCAGCACTCTTATACATCTCTGGCAAACGCTCGTCCCGATAGCCATCAAAATCTGCCTTAAAGACCTCCACCAATAAGGGCATACGCAGAATCTCTTTATTCCTCGTAATAATACCGCCCATATACTGGGGTCCAGCCAACTTATCCTTTTTGCTGCCATTACAATTCTTGCAGGCCTGCACAAAATTCCACGCCTTATCATCCTTCACAAAGGACCATGGAATAAAATGGTCCACCTCGCAGCTATTGTTTAGCTCGCAGCCACAATAAAAGCATCTATGATTATGCAAATCCTCCAAAAGCAGCTTGCGGTAGCGGCTCAAATCCGTCCTCTGAGAGGAATCGTCCAAGCAGCCTGCTATATCATAGGATACCTCCTTGTCATTGACGCTCTCCAGAAATTTGATCCACTCGAAATAATTCAGCTTGCCGATGATATAAGCATATTTCAACAGGAACATATAGGCAAAATAGTTGAATTTGATATGGGTCTTCTGCTTATCAAAGCCGTAAACAATAAAACGAAAATCAGCGCACAGAGCCCCCACCACATTAGTACTGCAATACCTTACAGCTCCAGCAATAAGCCTATCACGTTCCACCTGGGTCAAACGTTCAAAGGGCATCTCCGGGCAGGCCATATTCCTTTCCTTAGTCTCTTCTATGAGCTTCGTAATTAACGCTCGGCCCTTGCGAATCTGATTCAGATGATGCTTCACGATCAGGTTCCAGTAGATTTCTGTAAAACGGGCGAAAATGTCCACCATGGACAATTCTAGGTTCTCATTCACATTATAAATATTGTCTAAAATAGACTTAAAAAAGCAAAACTTGTAACTAGTCGTGAACCTTGCCCGCGTACTAAACAGATTATTTATAGCGCTCCACAGCTCATCATCGGAATGATACGCATTGTTTATGGGAGACTCTTTTAAATCACATCCAGGAATAGCCATCACAAACTCTCCTATCTACAGCGCTGCTTCGTGAGCAGCACATTCAACCATTTTTCTTCACCCCTGCCGGGACGCACATCCCCCGTAATCCACAGCTCTTTGACTACCAATCCGCCCACTTCCTTGAGCAGCCTTGCGAGGCCTTCTTCATCTAAATCCGTAAAAAAGCGACCATTGCGCTCTCCGGAAAATTGACCGTATTTAAAGGATGTATAAATCACACCCTCGCCCTTTAGCGCACGTACCATTTTCTGCATAACAACGACTAAATCGGCCCACTCCAAATGCAAAATGGAAGCGCAGGCCCAAATGCCATCGTATTTTTCCACGGCCTCCAGCTCATCGAAGAGCAGCTGCTTGACGCTTATGCCGGTGTACTCGCTGGCTAATTTGCACAGCTCCGCCGAGCCATCCGTAGCCTCCACCGCAAAGCCGCGCTCCAAAAAATACTTGGTATCGCGACCACTGCCGCAGCCAAAATCCAAGATGCTGGCTCCCTTTTCCAGCTGCGCCAAAAAACTATCTTGAGTTATATGAAAATTCACCGCCACCGTGCCTTGAACGAATTCTTGGGCGCGGGCGTTGTAGTAGGAAAGAGTATGATTGTCAGTCATTATTGTGTTAATCCTCATCTGTAAACTATTCTATATTTTTAACTGTATTAGGTATTTTCCCCTTATCATCAATGCATTCGTACTTTAGGTAAGATTGAACTAATAGGCTTCCAATAACACCAGCATATTTCAACGGCACAGTTAGAATAGCAGCCGGCTCACCATTTATATTCTTCGTAACTACTATATAGTGATTCTTACTATGGTCATGTCTCTCAAAAGAAACCTGGAAGTCATAATCACCATCTGTCAATGCATAGCCCAAATCTTCAAGTTTCTCGAACCCTTTCATGTTGCACCTCTTTTTACAAATCAGATATAAATCTTCTCCACAGGATAGAGTTCCAACATCTTAGTCAGCTCGGCCCTGCAAATCAACTGCACCCCGTTGGCATTAGCAAGGTCAATCGCACCGCTAGTAAATCCTTTTGCATTAGTGATTACCACAGGTTTAAAACTACATGAATGAATATCCTCATAGTATGATAAAGCTGTTTTTATCTCTTGCACTCCATCCTTACCAATATTACTCTGATAGTTCTTCGTTTTCTTACATTGTATCAACAAATTCGGCTGCTTTGAGCCACTAAACACAGTTACATCAGCGCCATTATCATTACTTTCACTAGTTCTAACGCTTAACATACCTGCCTTTTTGTACAATGCTTCAATAATTTTCTCAAAAGTAATACCGTCCACTGCATCAACAGCATGGATATCATAGGTTATGGTCTGAACATTGATTCCACCGAAGGTTTTCGTGATTCCCTCAAAGATATTTTTACCATCTTCAGCGCTATCCGCTGTTGGGAACAGTGCCTCTTCGCTAAGTTGTCGCTTGAATTCCAATAGTTCATCTAATTTATTGTCAAAGGAATCCAGCCTTAATACTGGATGCAAAGCCATAGGAATAACCACTTGAACATCTTTAGTCTGTCCTATTCTATAAGCTCTATCAGTAGCTTGATCCTCTTTAGCGGGATTCCAATGTCTACTTAAATGAATAACATGATTAGCGCTAGCTATGTTTAGTCCCATGCCGGCGGCCAGGGGCGAAAGCAACAAAACGCCAAAGCCCTTAGATTCATTGAAAGTATCAACAATTGATTGCCGAATCTCTCCTCGCATATCTCCATTTATAGGAATTGGAACTTTAATCTTGAAGAAATCTTGAATAACAGTCCTCAAGATACGTTGCATCTTTTTGCTTTCAATAAAAATGAGTATTTTTTCGTTATTGTAATAAGTATTTACCAACTCACTAAATGTCACCTTTAGCCTAGCAGAGCTATTGAATATCTTAATCGCATCTTCTTTACTAATGCTACGCTCATCTATGGTACCAATATCTGGAAACAGGGAAATATCCCTTAATTTAGCAATAATCTCTAAGGCAGTATTTGTAGTTACACTTTTATCCATGGCTGATGCTACAATACTTTCATATGCAAGTTTTTGTTGCACCGGCATAATCTCTGGCTTACGAATGATGATCTTTTGAGGCAGCTCAGGCAAATATCCCTCCTTGGATAATTTGCTCTTTAATCTTCTCATAAACAAGGGGTTTAAAGCATCATTCAGCTTATGCCCTAATTCCTTTATTAACTCTTTATCACTATTATCTTTCTTGATCTTATTGACATAGTTTTGTTTAAACTCACTTAGACTACCCAAATTGTAACCAGGTGCAGCGAAATCCATAATACTCCAAAGATCAACCCATGTATTCTCTACTGGAGTACCCGTTAGACAAAGACCAAAGTTATATTTCATGGCTTTGCTAGCTAAGGTTATCAATGCAGTGGGGTTCTTTATCTTTTGAGCTTCGTCTAAAACCATTACTCCCCAGTCAATTTTACCGAAAGCAAATTGATGTATACGTAGAGTTTCATAGCTCGTTAATACCAAATGGTCCTTAGCTATGCTTTTCAAGCTATAGCTTTCTCCCTTGCGATACTCCTTGATAGTCTCGCTATCTAGCATAACAACACCCTCAAAGGTATCTGCCTTTAAAAACTTGCTATATTCTTCTTGCCAATTAGCTAATAAAGAGACAGGGGCCACAATCAAAACCGAATGATTTTTATCTTTTGCCAAATGTTTCCTAGTAAGAGCTATGAAGGCAAGCGTCTGCAAGGTTTTTCCAAGGCCCATATCATCAGCCAACAATGCTCCTTTATAATTGGCATAGCAGTTAACAAGCCATTCTAAACCCTGCTTCTGGTGGTTCAGCAAAGTTATCCCGTTATTAAGGCAATTATCTACCTCTGCGATGTCAATTTCTTCAACCGTATCTATTTCAGCATTATAGGAAATATGCGAGAAATTATCTTTAATCAAAAGAACTCTTTTTCCGTTCTTTTTAGGCTTTACTTTTGTACCAGCATCGTCACCATCTGAGCCATTGCTACCAGTAGCAGTATTTGCTCCGCTCTTTTTTTCAGATCCATCACCCGTTGTATCTTTCCCGTCATCACCTTCTGGATGATTTACACCCTTAGACTCATCATCTCCAGCCTTGTTCTTGGCTTTAATCTCTAAGTAGTTCTCAATTTCTGAAATAAGCTTAGCAGTTATAATGTATTTTTCTCCCTGATAAACGATAAAATCTATGTTCTCATTTCTAGCATCATATACCAAGGCAGCTATTTCATCTACATTTTCAAGAGTAATTTCTAGATTCTTTACTTCATTACCACTATTAAACGCTGTACCTTCAGGTGGTAGCCAATCTATACCTGATTTGCCGTTAGACTCAGTCTTATACTTATACTCTCCTATTTCAATTACACGATCTGAATAATCAGCAAGGTTAAAATCAAACACCGGAGAAAAGAATACACTTCCTGGAGATTTTAAAAAGTCCTTCGCTTTTTTCTTGGGTATCCTGTGCTTTGCTTTTATCTCCTTGAGCGCTTCCTCAACCTCTGGTTTTATGACATAAAACACACCTGTACCGTTGTAGACAGTCTTTACATTATCTCTAGCATCAAAACTTTTTTGGAAGTCCCCGTTAAAGGGTATTTCTTCCCCATTTTCACCCATGATAATAGGCGCAATAATAACATCGCCATTCTTTTCAAAATGAGGTAATATGCTAAGTCTTTTAGGTACGACTACTTTATTTTGCTTTAGATAGCTATCTAATTCTGCATCAATTTCCTCGGCTACTTCCTTGATATCTGCAAAATTCAAGAAGTTATATCTTGTCAAATCCTCTACTTCATCAGTTGATGCAAGCTTTTTATTGCTCTCTTCCACTTTCTTTACTACAAGATATTGCCCAATATTAAAAGTGTACTGTAAATCTGCTGATATTCTGATATGCGCTCCGGTGACAGTAGGATTAATAAAGCTGTTCCCATTAGGTTTTACAAAATCTACAATATAGCGTAAGCTTCTATCAACTAGAGCCCCATTAGCACTAATCCTGAGACGATAAGGAAAGATTTCTGGCAAATCCAAAAGAGCTCTTTCATTTGTTGAAAGGGCAGCAATATGCTCATGGGAAACTATATAGCAATCCTCTCCAATAATACTAGCCTTACCCTCTGAGAACATCTCTTCAATTTTGCTTACTTGAGCAGCTTCTCCTTCTGAACAATTAAACTCAAATCCATCATCTTTTACTTCCCAGAACATTTTTAACAACGCTCCTTATATTCACCAATCTTTCACAGTCTTAATAACATGCATATACTGGGCAATGAAGCTACCAACCTTTTTTTGCCAATTATATGTATCAGAACTACTATGCACCCATCCATCTTTAGGGATTCCATTTTCTAAATGTGTAATTCCAGTACTATTATTTAATTTTGCTTCTGAAATATTTGGCTCACCTATCTTAAATGGACTCAGATTTCTCTTCCAAACTTTAAGGGTTCCATTATGACTTCTTTCAACAAAAATGTAATCACCTATTACAATAAGGATGCAACTCTTATTTCCTTGGCCAAAAGCAGAATAATTACCACTCGTCATATTAGCCCTCTTGGCAAGGTGTTTTGCAGATGTTCCGTAGCATACCCAAACCATTTGAATGTGTTTTTTGTAAGATTTCCAAAACCTCTCCCTATACATCCACATATTTCTAGCTGTGTAATCAGTTAAACTATCTCCTATTACTTTAAAGAATGCATCCAAATCATATTGAGACAGCCAAGTTATGAAAATATCAGTAGCTTTTTCTCCAGCAATGCTCCAGCGCCCAAAATAGCCTATTCCTAGCCTTGGATCACCCATAAAAGCAAGCGCTTTCGGCCTTATTATTTCTTTGTAGTGTTCTCTTTCACTCCCATTATGAGCTTCAATCTGAGTTATGAGTGAAGCAAAAATAATCGGCAAAAGTTCAACAAAAGCATTTTCCAGTCTACCATATATTTTGGTAAACAAATCCAACTTGCCTTTAAGGCTAACAGTGGTATTACTCATACCAAACAGGCCCTTGATGACTTGTGTTACATAATTTGAGTACATTAGTGATCTAGAAAAATGCAATGAATCAAAATACTCAAAAACACCTTCTGAAATACATTTTTTTTGGACAAAATCGATACTAGTTGGATTAAAAATGAATGAATTTCTTTTCATACATAATAAAAATGTATCATTCTTTTTATATGCTCTCAGTTTTTTAACTATATCTACTCTTAAATCCGTAATATGTTTTATATTGCTATACTCATTAAAATATACAAAAATCTCTCGTTTTAAAAGAATAGCTGAATTAACACTCTTGATTTCTTCTAGCAACAAACCATATAATTGACTATTCCTATTTGCGGCTAATCCCAAAAGAAAAGGGAACTTTTTCTTATCTCTCAGAGCCATTGTGATTACTCGACCAGCTTTAAAGGCAGACAGCACCGTTTTCCATAATTCGGCTATCCCTTCTATTTTTTCGTCATTATGCTCTGCCTCTGCTGCATTTAGCTTTTTTAAAAGCCTATTCAAATGCAATGGTTCTGGAAGATTTAGCTTCAGTACCATTTCAAAATCAGCTTTTATAGCATTTAATTGTCTAGCTGTATCTAGAATATTACTCATTTAGACAACAAATCCTTTACCTCTTTTTTGATACTACTATCCCCTTTGGGTGGTACCATAACAAATCTAATATCTATGCGACGATTTATACTTTTCTCCTCTTTACTGGTTTCGTTTTCCACAATCCTACGGGTGTCCGCGTACCCACTACATGAGAAAATAGGGAATCCATTATGATTCTTAATCTCACCTAATGTTTGAGTTGCTCCATCCGGACGAAAAGCACTCATCATTTCCCATGTCCTTACTGCTCTCGCAGTAGACAGCATCCAATTATCTGGATAATCAGAGCGAAAACTAGGTAAGTCACTATCAGTATGTCCTTCGATAAAGATAGTCTCAACAAGCTCTTTATACTTTGGTTTATCCCCTCTGTCTTTATTTAAGACTGTATATAAAACCTCACTAATCTGTTGGACATTCTCTTCTCCAGCTTCGGGCTTTGCTCTGCCAGGGAGAAACTTCAGTGCTTTATCGTGCAGTCGCAACACATCATGTGTTTTATTGATTTCCACCATTATGCCACGATTATTCAGCTCTTTGTGTATTTCATTTAATAACGCTACTCTTTCATATGATTTGTCAGCAAAATCACTTTTCATATTTGTGTATGTTAAAATCTGCCAACTAAGTATGAGTATAAAAATTGCTAGTAAACCAGCCATCAAATCACTAATACTGAGATTAAATGTATCGGAAGTAGCAGGCGATAGGCCTTTCTTATTTTTCATTTACCAGACACCGTATCCTTTAATTCTTAAAGTCATCAATAGCTTCCTGTAATTCCTCAATCAATCTAGCAAGTTGACCATAAGCGCTAGCCAGTTTATCAGAATATGCATTTAAGCTGTCAATATACTGTTGCCTTACAGATTGATTATATTTCATTAGATTATCGCTCACAGTACCCAATATCTTATTTAATTCATTGTTTACACCAGAATACTGATTAGAAGTTTGCGCCAATGTTTCTTTTACACGAGCTATTTCTTGACTAATATCTCTCATATTGCTCGTATTCTGTTGAGCTGTTGCGTGCAATTCGCTTACACATTGTTTTACAACCTGATTGTAATTATTAGTTGCGTTCAAAACTGCATCCATATGCTTTCCTAATTCTTTACCAGCATCATTAATAGGACCAGCTGCTTGAGTAAATTTATCAGCAGTATTTGCTGCTCTTGTCATAAGCATATCAACTTGTGTAGTAATCTTAGCCAATAACGATTGTTGCTCTGCCAATCCAGCTTTTACTTGCCTAATAAAGTTAATGGTTTCTTCATTTTCGGCTTTGTTCTTAGCAGCGTAATCATCCATTATACCTTTAATGTCCATCTTTACAGAATTCATGGAACCTGCAAAGCTATTAGACAATTGCGTACTTGTTTCACTAAGAGTATTGCTTTGGTTGTGAGTTTGTTGTTCAATTGCAGCAAGTTGCTTTTCAAATCCAGCCAGCATCGCAGAAACTTTGGCCTCCAGGTTACTTGTAATACTGTTAGCGGAATTTTGCATATTACCTTGCTGCTTCTTAGTCTCCTCAACCATGGAAGCAATGCTAATTTGAATGCTTTCCACCATAGTGGATATACTTGCTTTCAAGTCATCGTTTATCTTTTCGGAAGTATTAATCATGCCAGATTGTTGTTTACCCATTTCGTTAACCAATGCAGCAACCGTATCTTGCAAGTCCTTAGCAACTTGATTGCCTACTCCTTGTAAATTTTCACCTTGGCTTTCCAATCTATCTACAACTCGATTGATAGCAGAAGTAAGGTCGCTATTTACACTGCCGCTGGTTTCTTGCATTTGAGCCATAACTGCTTGCAGATTGGTATTCATCTGCTGCAATGTATCTGCAAATGCAGTTAATTCCTTGCTTGCACCGCTCTTGATACCATCTGCAATTGCACTTTGGCCACTGGAACTCAAGGTTTCAATTGCGTTCTGTAGGCTAACAAAAACTGGCACAAGATTTTCTTTAATCTGTTCACCAATAGCATCACTAATTACACTAGGCAATTCCTCCGACATAAAGCTATTGACCTGAGCTAACGTGCTGTCCATGTTTTTAATATTATCAGCAAAACTACTAGAAGAGAGCTTTTCCTCCAATGCATTACCAATTGAAACAGCCAAATTAGTACTAAACGCTTTAAACTGAGTTGCTTGTTCCAAAGAATTTGCATAACTCATCGCTAATAGTTGTTCACCATTTCTGGCAACGAAAAGTGATTCTAACTCATTAGACAGATTCGTAATAGCTTGTGATAACTTATCTGTAATATGCTTATGTATCCAATTGTAGAATAAAGCAAAGACAATACCGCACAAGGACGTTATAAAAGCAGTACTCATGCCACTAACCAAATTTCCTATTTCTTCATTTGTTATGTGTTCCAAATTGATTGTACCCAAACCAACAGATAGGCCAACAAAGGTACCAAGTATTCCCAGACCAGTAAAAACGCCACCAAGATTCTGCCAAAACATGGCATTATACTGACTGGTAAGATTATTATAGTTAAAATAATTATCTGCATCATCAGTAGTAAAGACCACTGTTTTACCATTTATATCCTTCATAAAAAAATGATTCTTTTTATAACCCAACCATGCAGATTTAAGCAAATCGCTCTTTATAAATATATTCTTTATATCCTCATAATTATCACTAGCATTTTTAATTTCTAGTTTCCCTATTTTTTCTAATGTATCATTTATACTTATAATTATTAAATCTTGCTTTTTGTAGAAATTTTTCCAGTATCGATACATAACCACAAGCATTACTACAACAATACCAATTGTCAATATAATAGTAAACGAATTCAATGATAATCCCACTGCACTTAAAAATGATTTAATCATACAGTATTTGCTCCTTTTGGGTACACTTCACCCATTATGATATCGTCAATATTTTATCACAAATCCATCAAAAAATCACCATTACAGCACCCATGTAACACTTTTCGCTATTTTTAGTGTCCATCATTGTAAACTTAGACATATTTTGTCCATCGATGACACCATCCTACGAATAATAATAAAGTAACAGCGCCCTAAATGTATTGTACACCGGAACGCTGCGTTCCATGTAACTGTGCAGGCAGCAATTAAATAATACCATTTAAGCAAAAAAGCCCTCATCACCTCACATACAAATTCACATTCTCTCTAAGCTTACCCAACATCTTCTTTTCATGTTCCTCGCAGAGATTTTCTTTCCAATCATTGTAGTCATCGGACGTTTCATCCCACATAAGGCGAAGTTTAAGGCTCCCTTTATCAATTGACTTTTCATACGTTGATTTTTTCTTTGCAGGATCCATATTAGAAAAGCGAGAGTTAATATGCCGTGGAACCAAGCACAAATTACCAAATCTATCTCCCTTGTTCCATTGCTGTAAATCATAAGGATGCTGTGGATACCAGTGCTCAACAGAATTACGGAACTCAAATTTAAAATCACTGTACTTTTTACCATCATTCTGCAAGTCTTCCCACCATAAAATGTAATCAAGATAATTAAATACTATGTGGGGAGTATCAATCCCCAAGTAGTATCATTTGAAGCTGCCCCTAGCTAAATTATCATACAGCATGGAGGTAAGCACTCCTTTCAAGGCCTTCTGTAGCAGCTTTTCATCAATACAGTTGTTGTAAAGGTAGTTGCCCACATAGCACACAGGCTTACCATCCTTCCGCATGTAAATAGCTATCGCACCTGGTGCACCGCAAGCACCCACCTCAGCATACTCCACAAAATCAATATCTTCATAATTTATTTTTCTCAAAATCTCATTATCCAGCTGCACTGCCTGCTCAGCTTCAAGTGTTTCATAAATCTTATTCAACTTCTCCTTCAGGTTCTCTTTATAAGCATCTATCAAATCACAGGAACCAAACTTTCTGAACCGAAAAGGGCGTGGTAGCAACCACCTCACCATTGGCATATTGCAGAGTAATCAGCACCCTTACTAGCTCAGTACCATGTATATCAGTGTAATATTCAATATAGCCATTTCTCTCGACGGTCAAGAATTTTACCACGCCCAGACCCTCCAGATAATCCACATACTTGCAGGTAATATCGAGGTCATCAGTCTCACCCAGCTCCACCATGCCAAAGGGAAGCACGCCGTTATCCTGAGACTCTATCTGCTTTACAAAGCCAAGTGCATTGCCTTTTTCGTTCGTCAGGCAGCTTGCACTGTGAGGTTCATGGCTTGCAGCTGAGCTCTCAATCTCGTCAACTATGGGCATAATCACGCCCATGGTACATTCCCCATTGCCCAAGAAAAGCTCTGCTTCAAAGGGTCTGTTATCCTCCAGCATCCCCTGCACATAACCAATATTATCAGCATTCACACAGCCCTTATGGTTACACACTGGGAAATTCCATTTACCAGCAAATGTATAACAATCGTAGCTCAGCTCATCAAACTCTTTGCCCGTCAGCACCTCGCGCCAATTACTATTTTTATTGGCTACCACCCTTTTATCCTCGTCACCTTTTGCAAACATGTTATAATTTTAGCCATGCTCTTACCTCTTTTCAAACTACACCCATTTGCTTTTTGTAAGCCATTCTTTTACCCATTTTTTAACCACCCACTACCATGAGTATACATCATGGGTGCGTCAGAACCTGTCCATCTTCTCCACCCCAGCGACAGGCGGTAGAAAAATTTAATTAACAAAAAATCCCTAAAGTACCAATCCCGAAGTTTCCAAAAACCTCAAAAAACACCACCATCTGCCCTATTAATAGTTTCTTTGAACTCCTTTGAAATTTTAGCCAAAAAATTTTCTCCACTCACAAAGACATTCCACATTGTTAACTATTTATTACGGTTATTGTTTTATAATTTTAGAGAAGATATAACTTATATCTTTAATCCAGTAGAAAGGATGTCAAGAGAAAATTGGCAACATATTTTGTACGGATGTCAACCGGACACAAGGGACAAGGAGCTAAAAGGCGAGACTATATTGCAAGAGAAAAATCTTTCTCCGGCGAAAAAATCAAGCAGGAACTTGTTGCTACCGAAGACTTCAATCTACCGTCATGGGCCAAAAACGGCAGAGAGTTTTTTGAAGCTGCCGACAAATTCGAAAGAAGAAACGGAGTAGTTTTCAGGCAACTGATTATAGCACTCCCCTGTGAACTGAGCCACGAAGAAAACATCAAAATTGCACGCAACATAGTCCAAAAAATTGTAGGTAACACCAAAGCGGGAACCTGGGCAATCCACAGTAAGCCTGCTTTTACTACGAACAAAGAAAATATCCACATGCATCTGATGTACAGTGACCGTATCCAAAATCCTAACCTCAAAGAAAAACCTAAAGAACTATATTTTATAAGATACAACGCTAAACATCCTAATGAAGGGGGCTGTCTAAAGGACAATTCCTTGCAAGTGGGCCGAAGGAAAAATCCAGTTATGAATAATATAAGAAACCAAATCGCAGAAGCGATCAACGAAGGATATAAATGCGCAGGACTTGACATAAGAGTATCCGGAAAAACTTTAGAAGCGTAAAAAGCTGAAGCAATTTCGGAAAACGATTTAGACAAAGCAGAACTTTTAGATCGCAAACCCTTCAGGCACATCGAACAAAACCACTGGCGCAAAATGCAGAAAATATTCGAAGAGTCAACTGCGATTGATCACTCCAAGCCTATCCCCATCCAGCTCAATAATGAACATTGGGATATCTTCAAGCGGGTAATAGACTTTGATATAAACACTGCAGAAGAACTATTAAACCGTTTGGAATATCAGTTCAAGAAATCAAAATACAAAGCCAACAAACTTAAAAAAGCTGCAAAGGCTGCACTGATAGAAACCGAAGAATTTATTACAGGTACAGACCTCATAAAAGTTATAAACGACATCGAAACAAAATCCAATATCCGAATCAACAATAATACTGCCTACGTAAATCTTTACAACAACATTTACGCCAACAAAGAAATTCGGAGCTTCATGGCAATGAACTTTGTCACCAGAGGACGTGTCAAGAAACTTAAAAAGGCAAAAAACAATCTTGAATCCTATATCTCAAAAAAGAAACATCTGAAGAATGAAAACAGATTGACGCCCAACGAAGAACACAGACTTAACCTCCTTATCAGAGCAACACAGGAACAAATCAAATACCTCGAAGACCAAATACTAAGTATCAAAAACAAACCGGTTGCCAAAAAACGCTACGATTATTTTTTAGCCAGACTAAAAAAATCAATGACAGATGCCAGAGAAAAAGCAACCAAAAAATACGAAGAAGCCAAAATTTTTAAGCTACTAAAAAAAGAAACTCAGGAGCTTAAGAGTAACATCAGCAATACAAATGAACAAATCCCTGAACCTAAAATTCTAAAACTTATCCAGGAGATTAACATCAAAGAACCTCAAAAAGCTATCGAAAAAATTATCCAAATTAAAAATCTTATACCTGAAGAATTTCAAAAACAAAAAGAAAAAGCACAAAATCAAAACATCAAAAACGAAGAACACAAGAAAGCAGTTCAAAGGCAAGACAAAGAACGTTAAGATTTCTAAAGCCAGCTGTTCCTTCCAAAGTAACAGCTTGGACTTTAGAAATTTATAGGTACTTAGATTCATAAAAAGAAATAGAATCAGGTTTTTCTCCGGAAAACGGCAAACAGACTGTGAGAACAAAAAACATGCCATCCTATGGGAAGAGCAGAATACAACCTTAAGCATTATTAACTCTATGTATGCCCACGGCAATACTTTTTGCCTTAATCGAGAAGGGAAACAATTGCAGCCGGAGTAAGCCCTCATGCCTTACTCCGGCTTTACTGATACGTCAACTCTCTCGTCAACAAAAAAAACGCCGAGTTATCCATATATATAATAAATATAGGAAGTAAAAAATAAAAAAGTTCACGCAAAACGAGTCGCTTTCTACATGTCAGCGGCTCGTTTTGTGTGTTAAGAAACGCAAAAACTAACAAACAAAGGAGCCAAGAAAATGAAAAACAATTATCAACTACCAAAACCAACAAATCCAACGATTAGCTACTGCCAAGCAAAAGCAATTTTCACGGCCGATGGCCGCCTCGAAGGTTATAAGAAAAATATGAAAATAACACGGAACAACTTTGTGCGCAAGTTAATCTACGAAAGGCAACATGGTATCTGTCCATATTGCGGTAAAAGGATGCTAAATATAAATGTGGGTACAGCAATCCATCATAACAGCTACGACAATAGCTGCACATTTAATGGTCCACTAATCCACATATATTCGCCGCAACCCGACGGCGCCATCCAAATCCAAGTGCCCAATTGCGCGGTATGCTACTATAAATATCCCTGCAAGTCCGAAGACTGCATTTCTGCCCTTGTTATGATTCATAAGGACTGTCACGAACTACTTCACGGTCACCTAGAAAAAGTCAAAACTCAAGACTAATGAGCACGCCTGCCTCACAACGATATGATGCGGGGTTAAGCGTGCTCAAAACTTACAATCAAAACGATTTACATATAAGAGGAGAATAAACAAAATGATCTATGGTTACGCTCGAGTATCGAGCAAGAAACAACTTCATGGTAATTCTTTAGAAGAACAAACGACAACATTAACCGCCAATGGTGCCATAAGCATAACCGCTGAGCAATTTACAGGCAAGACAACAAGCAGGCCAAAACTTCAAGCACTAATTGATTCACTGCAACCTGGTGACACGCTAATGGTTACAAAACTCGATAGGCTTGCAAGAAATGTTACGGAAGGTATTGAACTCATTCGTGCTCTATTTAAAAAAGAAGTTAAAGTACACGTGCTAAATATTGGCTTATTAGAGAATACTTCAATGGGCAACTTCTTCATCACTACCATACTTGCCGTAGCTGAACTAGAGAGAAATATGATCCTTGAAAGAACACAAGCAGGCAAGGAAGTTGCCAGGACCAAAGCTGGCTTCCGAGAAGGGCGACCACCTCTACCCAAAGAAAAAATTAATTTGGCCCTAGATCTCCTTACAAACCACTCATATAAAGAAGTTGAAACAATGACAGGCATCAGTAGAGCCACGCTTGGGCGGTACAGACGGAGGGTAAAAAAATGCTAAAGCTTCCTGTATCGTTTTTGGTAATATTCATCCCTACGTGCCAAGGAATAATCGTAAAATGTGTGGATTTGGACATAAGAGTATATGTCAAGGTCTTTCAACTAAAAAAAGCAACCGATGCAACGAAAGCCAAAATTATACAGCAAATTAACGCTTATAATCATCTGGATTATCATATCCAAGAACCAAAATATAGAATTGAGGATGTTCCTAACGGTGTTTTATTCTCTTTCTTAAGGATTGGAAAGGAAGATTTTATAGATATGGAGTCCTCACAAATCTCCCACACTCTCACTACTTATCGGGTTAATGCAAAAATAACCCCCCGTACAGGGATATATACAAAAAAATAACCCTGCCATCAAATGCTAAATTGTGATATATTTGTGAAATCTCGTTTTATTGCTGAAAAACCCCTCTAAAAGCACAGTTTACTTAACGGTTTCTTAACTTGCCAAAGATTATTATTAAACAAAAATAATAATAAGGAGGCACAAATGACTACGAATATCACAATTAACGAAACTGCAAATTACAAAAAGAGGCAGTGCAATGAACTTGCAGAACATCTCAGACATATGGGACTGGAAAAAGAAGCTTTATCCTTAAAAAACTGTTCTTCATTCATTACTTATGCCCTTTTTGAGGACTACAAAAAGGTAAGTGACATCCGGATGTGTCAAAAACGTTATTGCCCTATCTGCGGGGATATGCAACGCTCTCAGCACAGTCATAAAATGAGTACGATAGTCGATACTCTTACCCGCTACAACTCAAACTTAATCACGATATCCCTGGAACTTACCCTACGCAATAACAGTGTCGATCATATCAGAAAAGACATTAAAACTCTCAAAACTGCATGGAGTAAAATTGTTAAGTGCAAAGCTATTAAGCCCAATATAATTGGTTATGTGTATTATATACACCCTAAATATACTAATCAGGATGAATACAACGAAATGAATACGCACAACCATATGCATGTAATAATATTTTTTAAAGAAGTAGTTGAAGAACACTTAAAAGTTGAATACTGGACTGAAATCTTCAAGAGGACTGCCAACCTCCCTTACACCCCTTATGTACACCTAAGAATGTTGGAAAACAAAGAAGCCATCATTACCAAAGCAAATTATGCAGCCAAACCCCTTGAAATCAAGCACATTTCAAAAAAAGACATAAAAGTCTACCTTGAACAAATAAAAAAGCAACGGCTAATTACGATGAGCCAGTCATTAAACAAAATTTACAAACCACTCGCGATCAAAAAATTTACCGAACTTACAAGTGAGTACAAGGGCCGGGTAACTCAATATTGGGAGCAAGATCATTACCAATTAACCGAGGTTTAACTGTATATAATGTATTTTATTAATATTTAGAGGTGAAAAGATGGAAGAAAAATACGAAATAATAGCAAAATATTTACTAAAGCTTCTTTTAGAGTCTGAACCCCCCATCAACGATGAGGAGGCTGCGTAATGGATCGGGCTGTAATATACGCGCGTTACAGTAGCGATAATCAGCGCGAGGAATCCATTGACGCACAGGTGCGGGCCTGCAGAGAATACTGCAAGCGCAAAGATTATTTTGTCACCCACATTTACAAGGACGAAGCCAAAAGCGGAACCAAGCTTGCTGGCCGTGATGCCTATAAGCAAATGCTGGCGGACGTTAAAGAGAATTTATTTGATGTTATTATTTTCCACAAAATCGACCGCAATGCCCGCAATGAGCTGGATTATTACCTGACCAAGGATATGCTGGTTAAAAACAATGTGCGCTATGAGTACGCAGTGCAAAACATCGACGGCTCACCAGAAGGTCAAATGATGGAAAACATGCTTGTAGGTTTCGCCGCCTATTATTCCCGCAATCTGTCCAAGGAGACAAAAAAAGGCCTCAATGAAAATGCCCATAAATGCTTGTTTAATGGCGGTCTCCCTCCGTTAGGGTATGATATAGATCAAAACCAACGTTATGTCATTAATACCAAGGAGGCAGAAATCGTCAAGCTTATCTTTAAGCTGTATATTGAGGGAATAGGCTACAAAAAAATAGCAGAAAGACTACATGAGCTTGGATACAAAACGAAAACGGGCGGAGATTTTGGCAAGAATTCACTTTTTGATATTATTGGAAATGAAAAATATTGCGGAATCTATTCCTACAATAAACACCCTCGAGCAAAAAAAGGTAAAGGCCGCAATATGCATGCTAAATCTTTCCCCGAAGATTACATTAATATAGACAACGCCATCCCTGCAATAATCAGCAAGGAGTTATACGAGGCAGCACAAGCCCGCAGGCGACAAAACAAGCCCAGACCTGGAATATATAACGGGAAACGCCAGTATCTTTTAACGGGCAAAATTTTTTGTGGGCATTGTGGGAGTGCCATGGGAGGGCACACAATCACTCCCCGCAAAAAATCTTATAGTTACTATGGTTGCTTGGACAAAGATAGAACCCCTGCCCACAAATGCGCGCAGAAGCAGATTAATACTGAAATTGTAGATACAGCTGTAATCAATAAAATCAAGCACACTTTTCTCAATTCTGAAGCATTGTTGCGGATTGCAGATAAAATGCGTCAACAATACGCTACACTCAAGGATGATGTTGAGGATGAAATTCATGCTAAAACTTCTCAAATGACCGGCGCGATCAAACGCAGAAATAATTTGTATTGTCTTGTCGAACAAGGTATAAACGATGACTACACTTTAGGTAGGATTTCTGCTGTAAATGCAGAAGTCGAAAAATTAAAAGCCCAGATTGACAATCTTAAAGATAAAAAGAACCTTAAGGTGCTAACTGACGAGGCCATAATTAAAGCCTTTAAACTTTTTGAATCTAAAATATGCTCACTTGATACTAACTCCGCCAAAAAATTGTTAGTCGAATTATTCTTAATCAAAGTTATTGTTACTGACAAAAACATTGATATTATCCTAGATGCAGACAAAATTACTAATATGGTTATGGGCCAATAGCACATTGAAAGAACACCTGTTAAAAGGCTTTATTCTTGACACGGACCTTTAAAAAACAACTTTTAAACCTCAAGCAAATCCTCCATACCACAATTCAAGGCCTTAGCCAACCGCCAAACTGTCTCTGCACTAGCCTTATTGATATCTTTACGGCGTTGTTCATACATTTGGATGGAGCGAGAATTAACACCAGAAACTCTAGCTAGCTCATTTTGGCTTAATCCATTCGTACTTCTAAAGCTTTTAAGCCTTGTTTCTGGATAATACTCCTTCATTTTCGCATCAACTATATCCACGAATTTGCTAATGTCTGCTTCGTGTAAAGTATGATAGAGGCTTTTTAAATCGGCAAAGCTAATTGCCCTAAAAATCTCCCCGAATTTTCTGCAGGAGTACCATTGATAATAAGCTATCGCCCAACCAATCCAATATTCAGGAGACCGAGAAAATCTAGCCTCAGGTATTATTGGGATATATTTGCCGGTAGTTTCGTATACTATGTCTATGAGCACCTCTATGCCACTTTTTCCTTTAGTGTAGGCGGGCTCGCCATTGGCGATTTTTGTACTAATGGTGCTTACAACAAACATTTTTATAAAATCTTCTCCAGAGTAATGGCAAACATTGACGGCATAATCAAAAGCATCCCCTAACACAGCTTGGGCATTACTCAGATACATTTCTTGGTATGCGCGCATCGTCATTTTTTATGCCCCCTCTTATTATATCCTGTATATAGAGACCGTCATTTTCTTCTTCCAGTAGTTCCCAATACAATCTATTAGCTTCATCATCCCTATCCTTGCGCAATTGGTAGTAGCGCTCTCTTTCAGCTACGCTATAGCCTTGAAACTGCAATTTTGAAAAAGCAAAGCTAGATTTAACGACAATTTGCTCACCTAATTTTCCTAAGTGCATAGCCCTTGCTAATTGCTGAACCGAAATACCATTATTGATAAATGACTCTGCGTAATCAAAGTAGGAATCATCTGCTCTGTAGCCGATGATTAAGTCGTATGCATTCACGTTTACTGTAAAATTATCAATTAAGTACTGTTTAGCTCTTCTGGCCACAGGTGTTTTAACAGTGAAAAGACGATGTTCTACCAATATTGCTATCCAATTAAGAATAGTGTATTGGGGAGTATTAAGATTTAAAACATTTAAAAACTCTGTATCTAGCGTATAACAATTGGCGAAGCCATTGCGCATGGAGGACACAGCCCATTCCTTGGCTAAAGCTTCGCTAGCGGTGCAATAAAAACCCTGTCCGAAATCATTGTTTAAGCGACCTTTGCCATACTCCGGTTTTGCTATGATATTTTCAGAACCATGATAGATAGTTATAAGCTTATCCATAATTACCCCCTCTTTTATATCCTCATGGTTATTATATCACCAAAGTGATATAGATGCAATTGCTTTTGTGCTACTAACAAAATAAGAGCTAGGAGCGCGCTGTCTCCTAGCTCTTGTTTTTATCTTTATATATTTGTATTACCAAAGTGATATAGTTGTACTTTGCATACTCACAGCTCTTCGGCCTTATAAGCATTGTAGCCTTCGATATGATAACTTACGTCTAGGCCCTTCATGCAGGTGAGGCGGTCAGCAATGTTATTGGTCAAAGCCTTGCCGAGCACATGCTTGATTTCGATATCACGAATGGGGCTCCGCTCCATAGCCAAAAGATAATCCTCTTTATCCACAATGGACCAGTCAATGCACTGCCCCAGCTCCTTTTTCAGCATATCATCCAGCCAAATGAGCATGCTGCGGCCATTACCCTCGCGAAAAGGATGAGCAATATTCATCTCCACATACTTTTCCACGATCTCGTCGAAGCTGCCATGGGGCATGGCGTCCAAATGCTACAGAGCCTCCCGCAGGTACATCAAGGGAGCAAAGCGAAAGTTACCCTTAGCAATATTCACATCACGAATCTCTCCCGCAAAGCTATAGATATCGCGAAAAAGATACTCATGAATGAAAGGCAGTGTCGAAAATTTCCCGGCCGGTAGATTCGCCAAAGCATCACTCTCAAATAGTTTTATAGCTTGCATTTTGCTGAGTCGCTCTTCTTCCTTGGCCAGCTCCGCAGAATTAGTAATGCCCAATTTATTTTCTATGGTCATAGGAATCTCCTTAGTCATCTTGAGAATACAAAAAAACTGATTGACCCTCTAAGAATTCAATCAGCCTTCTTTACTTAAATCATTTATAAATGATAATAAGCGTATATCATTGTTTGGTGCCGCGGACCGGAATCGAACCGGTACGGGTATCACTACCCGAGGGATTTTAAGTCCCTTGCGTCTGCCAGTTCCGCCACCGCGGCAGACATAACTACTTAACACCTTTTAAGAAATAAAAATGGAGGCGACACCCAGAATCGAACTGGGGATAAAGGTTTTGCAGACCTCTGCCTTACCGCTTGGCTATGTCGCCTTAAAAGGTGGAGCGGAAAACGAGATTCGAACTCGCGACCCCCTCCTTGGCAAGGAGGTGCTCTACCACTGAGCTATTTCCGCA
>NZ_GL830855.1 GCF_000188175.1 Phascolarctobacterium succinatutens YIT 12067
GTTTAGTTCTTTCATATTTAGCTTTTGCCATTGTGAATTTCCTCCTTAAGGTTGTTTGTTAAAACTAGGCTTAGTTGGTGCCTTTGTTTTTAGCAATAATTGCCTCAGCAATGTTTCTGGGAACGTCTTCGTAGTGGTCTACTTCCATGGAGTAGTTACCACGGCCTTGGGTTTTGCTGCGCAGGTCGGTAGCATAACCAAACATTTCAGCCAGCGGAACGAATGCATTGATTACTTGTGCACCGTTACGAGCTTCCATGCCTTCGATGCGGCCACGGCGGGAGTTGATGTCGCCGATTACGTCGCCCATGTATTCTTCAGGAACAGTAATTTCTACTTTCATGTAAGGCTCAAGGATAACCGGGTTAGCTTTTTCAGCACCGGACTTGAAGCCCATAGAACCGGCAATCTTAAATGCCATTTCAGAAGAATCGACTTCATGGTAAGAACCATCATAAACAGTAACTGCGATATCAACCATCGGATAACCAGCAACTACGCCGTTTTCCATAGCTTCTTTAACGCCTGCTTCGATAGGAGCGATGTATTCCTTAGGAATAGCGCCGCCAACAACTTTGTTTTCAAACAGGAAGCCTTCGCCAGGTTCACGCGGAGTGATTTCCAGCCAGCAATGACCATATTGGCCTTTACCACCGGACTGACGAACAAATTTACCTTCGGATTTAACAGCTTTGCGAATGGTTTCGCGATAAGCAACCTGCGGGTTACCAACAGTGCAGCCTACTTTGAATTCGCGCAGCAGACGGTCAACAATGATGTCCAGGTGAAGCTCGCCCATACCGGAAATAATGGTTTGGGAGGTTTCAGGATCAGTGTGAACACGGAAGGTCGGATCTTCTTCTGCCAGTTTTTGCAGGGCGATGCCCATTTTTTCCTGGTCAGCTTTAGTTTTAGGTTCAACTGCAACGGAGATTACAGGATCAGGGAATACCATAGATTCGAGGATGATCTCGTTTTTCTCATCGCAGAGAGTATCACCGGTAGTGGTGTCTTTCAGACCTACAGCAGCTGCGATATCACCGGAGTAAACTTGTTCAATTTCTTCGCGGTGGTTAGCATGCATTTGCAGGATACGACCGATACGCTCGCGTTTACCTTTAGTGGAGTTATATACATAAGAACCAGCAGTCAAGGTACCGGAGTATACACGGAAGAATGCCAGCTTACCAACAAACGGGTCGGTAGCAATCTTGAATGCCAGTGCAGAGAACGGAGCTTCGTCGCTGGACGGACGCTCATCTTCTTCGCCGGTTTCAGGGTTTACACCTTTGATGTTAGGAACATCTGTCGGTGCAGGCATGAATTGGATTACAGCGTCCAGCATCGGTTGAACGCCTTTGTTTTTGTAGGAAGAACCGCAGCAAACCGGAGTCATTTTGCAAGCGATAGTTGCTTTACGGATACCAGCCAGGATTTCTTCTTCGGTCAGCTCTTCGCCTTCCAAATATTTCATCATCAGCTCGTCATCGGATTCAGCAACAGCTTCAACCAATGCTGCACGGTATTCCTCAGCTTTTTCTTTCATGTCAGCCTGGATTTCTACGAACTCTTCTTCTTTACCGAGTGCATCATCATAAACGATTGCTCTCATTTTGATCAGGTCGATCATGCCTTCGAAAGTATCTTCAAAGCCGATAGGCAGTTGAATAGGTACTGCATTGGCATTCAGACGGGTCTTCATCATGTCAATTACACGATAGAAGTCTGCACCGGTAATATCCATTTTATTTACATATGCCATACGGGGTACATGGTATTTGTCAGCCTGACGCCATACGGTTTCGGACTGAGGCTCAACACCGCCCTTAGCACAGAAAACTGCAACGGAACCATCAAGTACACGCAGGGAACGTTCAACTTCTACAGTAAAGTCAACGTGACCCGGGGTATCAATGATATTGATACGATGTTTATCGAATTGGTGCTCGGAACCTTCCCAGTAGCAGGTGGTTGCAGCAGAGGTGATGGTAATACCACGCTCTTGTTCCTGAACCATCCAGTCCATGGTAGCAGCACCTTCATGGGTTTCACCAATCTTATGTACTCTGCCGGTATAGAACAGAATACGTTCGGTTGTGGTGGTTTTACCAGCATCGATGTGAGCCATGATGCCGATATTTCTAGTTCTCTCAAGCGGAATTAATCTGCCCACTTCTTTATCCTCCTCAAATTAACTGAGACAGGTCATTACCAGCGGTAATGAGCAAATGCTTTGTTTGCTTCTGCCATCTTGTGGGTATCTTCGCGTTTCTTAACAGCTGCGCCAGTGCCATTGGAAGCGTCCATGATCTCACCAGCTACACGCTCGTACATGGTGCGCTCACCACGCAGACGAGAGTAGTTTACCAGCCAACGGATACCCAGGGTGGTTTTGCGGTCAGCACGTACTTCAACAGGTACTTGGTAGTTTGCACCACCAACACGACGGGCACGAACTTCCAGCAGCGGCATTACGTTCTGCATAGCAGCATCGAACACTTCCAAAGGATCTTTGCCAGTCTTTGCACGAACCAGGTCGAATGCATCGTATACAATACGTTCTGCAACGCCTTTTTTGCCGTCGAGCATAATTTTATTGATAAATCTAGTTAAAAGCTTAGAACCGTACACCGGATCCGGCAGTACGTCTCTTTTAGTTACAGGGCCTTTTCTCGGCATGTGTTTCCCTCCTTAGGATTAAATCATTCTTAATGTTTTCTTGAAATTATTTCTTTGCTTTAGCACGTTTTGCACCGTACTTGGAGCGAGATTGGTTGCGGTTAGCAACGCCTGCAGTATCAAGAGCACCACGAATGATATGGTAACGCACACCAGGAAGGTCCTTGACTCTTCCGCCTCTGATCAGAACAACACTGTGTTCCTGAAGATTATGGCCGATACCCGGGATATAAGCAGTAACTTCGATGCCGTTGGTCAAACGTACACGAGCTACTTTACGAAGTGCAGAGTTAGGTTTCTTCGGGGTAGTGGTGTAAACACGAGTGCAGACGCCACGTTTTTGCGGGCATTCTTTCAATGCCGGTGCAGTAGATTTGCTTTTCAGAACCTCTCTACCTTTGCGAACCAATTGGTTAATTGTGGGCATATCGGCACCTCCTTTCCAAACAATTAGATTTTAATGATTATAAAAACTCAGCTCACGCCAAGCCCTTATCGGCTTTAAGTATCGCAGCCGCTGCTGCTTTGACGTTTATGCCGCAGGCTCTGCCGATTTCCAGCATCGTTTCTGTGTTTTCAACCGGTACTGAATTTTCCCGACACAGTTGCATCAGCCTGCCGGTAACTCTCTCGTCCGCATCACTTGCGATATAGACGACAGCGGCAACTTGTCTTGCTACAGCTTTTTCTGTCTGCTTAACGCCTACAGTATGCTTTTCAGCTTGCTTTAAAGCTTCAAGTGCCATCATGTTACCTCCTTCATCGAGCGCATAGCTCTCCCGCGATACTTGTATATTGTAACATCTCATGCACAAGCTGTCAACACTTTTTAGCAACTTTTTTAAAAAATTTAGTAGCGCTTTTTGCCGTGTTAATGCGCTTCTTTCTTTACACGTATCCAAGTGTTTCATTGACTATTTCTTCATACATAAAGTACACCCAAGGAGTACTTTTTCAACAGAGCTTTCACCTTAAATATCGCATAAAAAAAGAGCTGCCAACACTTCTGACAGCTCATATGTATATTATTTTGCCACGCCCGGGAAGGAAGAAACGTATTTGATTTTTATATCCGGAAAACTATCAACAAACTGAACTCTGAAATCTTCACCGTACTCTACAAATTGCCACTCGCCTATATTATTGGGAAAGCTTTGGACAACCTTTACTTTTAAATCAGGGAAGCTGTCGACAACCTTTACCTTAATATCAGGAAAACTGTCAACAATTTTCACTTTACCGCACAGCTTGATATTTTTATAGTAGCCTGCGCTGTTGATAGGAGTAGCAGCTCCCGCGATACAGGGAAATGCAGCAATCAGCAGCAGACTTAAGCAAAGAACAGTTTTTTTCAGCATTCCTCTTCCCCCCTTTCGTTAAGGACGCTTTTATTTTACGTAAAATACACGGTTTGCTTTACGCGGAGCAGCCTGAGGCACAGGTCCGTCAGCATAACCGAGGATGCAGTGGCCTACGCCCTCATACTCTCCTTCAATACCCCATTCTTTCAGCAACTGTTTGCCTTCTTCGGAAGCAAACTCTTCCTTAGCACGGTTAATCCAGCAGCTGCCAAGACCTACGGCATGAGCCGCCTGCATCAGGTTGCCCATTACCAGGCTGCCGTCATAGGGAGTAAGCTTATTGCTTTTAGGTCCCAAAACAACAAGAACCACAGGTGCGCCATAAAAACTGTCGATGCTTGTGCCCAAAATTTCACGGTTCATCTGCGCCAGTTTGTCGCGAACCTCTTTATTGGTTACCGCAACAATAATTACTTCCTGCGTACCATGACCGCTGGCAGCATAAAGACCGGCATCGATAACCTGGACAATCAGCTCCTGCGGTACCATATCCGCCTTATATTTACGTACGCTTCTGCGTTCCTTTAAAGCCTGTAATTCTGCATTCATTATATGTCAGCTCCTTATCGTTAATGAAATAAAATTTTACGCTGTTACGCTGTATTAATTTTATTCTTGCCTGCGCCGTTATTATCCTGCCGGAAAATGCAACAAAAATGTTAATTTCTCTGCAGCTTTACTTGTACAGCAGATAAGGCTTTACCTGCTGCTCAAAGGCCGCGCACTCCTGATGCCAACGCGCAAAAGCTGTTTTTGGCGCTTCACCTTCACGCAAGCTGCTTTCTCCAAGCGCAATATCCAGCTTATAGCCTTTGCTGCCATAACCGCGCTCCGGCGTTTTTACCTGCTCCGGATATAATTCTTTAAATGTAGTAAACAAAATATAATCCAGCTCAGGCAGATTAACCTTACGTAAATCCGTAAGATAAATTTCTACGCCCTGCACCAGCTCACCGCTATAGGTGCCGTAACGCGGTGTAAAGCGTGCTGCTCTAAAAGCCACGCCAGCAAGCTGCTTTTCATCTAAGGCTGCCTTTACGGCATCCGCATCAGCAAAAGGTGCTCCCAGAAAATAAAACGGTTTAGCTGTCCCGACACCCACGGAAAGATTACTGTCACCGCTTACACCGGTAGCGCCATACAGGAAAGCGGTCGCCGCCGTAGGAATCAGCGGAGATGTCTGTACCCATGGCAGGCCTGTATCCTGCCACAGCTCTCTGCGTGACCATCCCTTCATAGACACCACCGCCAGCTCACAGCCGATATGCTGCGTAGCGTTGATATAGCTTGCAAATTCACCTATAGTAAGACCATGACGCAACGGCAGCTCGTAAAGCCCGATAAAAGTTTTATATTCCGGCTTGAGAACCGGTCCCTGCATAGCACCGCCTAAAGGATTAGGGCGGTCCAAAACAACAACCTGCTTTTTCGCTTTGGCACATTCTTCCATTATATAAGCAAGCGAAGAAAAATATGTATAGTGACGAATGCCGACATCCTGAATATCAACCACCATAGTGTCAATCTCATCCAGCATTTTTGCCGTAGGCCTGCGATCTTCTCCATACAGACTGTGTACAGGTATATCCTTATAGGTGTGACTCTCAAAGGTTTCGCCTGCCGCCACAGCGCCGAACAATCCATGCTCAGGCACAAACAGTGCCGTCAGATTATAGCTCTTCTGCAGCAGCTCTGTGCTGCTGCGAAGCTTGCTGTCCACGCCGGACTGATTAGTAAAAAGTCCCAGCCTTTTCCCTGCAAGCAGCTGCTTAGCAAACGGCTCATCAATGCGTTCAATACCTAATACAACTCTTTTTTCCCCGGCTGCCGCAAAGCTTGTTGCTGCAAACAGCACTATCAATAAACTGCATAATATGCATAACAACTTTTTCATTAAACCCCTCCCAAAAATAATTCTAAGTATATTTTAGCACATTTGCCGTTTCCGTGACGATAAAGTAAGCTGTTCTTCCGAAAGAGAAAAAACAGACAGACCTGTCGCATAAGTTCTGCCTGTTTTTTCAAAGTTATTTTAAATTAATATATCAGAGCTTCTCGTCATATTCAGCCTTTTTAAAGCCAACCAACACGCCGCCGTCATAAATTACCAACGGACGTTTGACAAGCATACCATCGCTTGCAAGCAGCTCAAGCTGCTCGTCCTCGCTCATTGTCGGCAGCTTATCCTTCAGTCCCAGCTGCTTATACAGATTACCGCTGGTGTTGAAGAAGCGTTTCAGCGGCAAACCGCTGGCTGCATACCAGGTACGCAGCTCGTCAGCTGTCGGATTATCAGTCTTGATATCACGCACAGTAAAGTTCAGGCCTTTAGCCTGCAGATACTGCTCTGCCTTTTTGCAGGTAGAACATTTTGGGTAACAGATAAATAACATTTTTATACCTCCTTACTGCAGCTGCTGCAGCAGATAGTCCTCCGCTGCCTTCAGCTGAACATCAACAGTAGCATCCTCCGGCAGCTCTACCTTCACATCAGGCTCAATACCTACATTATGAATAGAAACACCGGACGGTGTATAATATTTGGCTACCGTAATTTTCACTGCCGTATTGCTGTCCAGGCGGTATACCGATTGCACACTGCCTTTACCGAAGGTTTTGGTACCGAAAAGCTTACCGCTTTTGGTATCCTTAATCGCACCGGCAACAATTTCCGCAGCGCTGGCACTGCCATGATCAACAAGCACAGCCAAAGGATATTTCACCTTCTCCAGACTGGAGGTTTCTTCATACTTGTTGCCATTTTTATCTACAACAGAAACAATAGGTCCCTTAGGCACCAGCATACCGGCGACGGCAACACCTGCATCAAAAACACCTCCGGGATTGCCGCGCAAATCAAGCACCAGGGCCTGCATGCCCTGCTTTTCCAACTCTGCATATTTTTTTGCAAAGTCATCACCGGTATTTTCATTAAATACGGCTATTCTGATATAACCGATTTTTGTATCAGGCAAAAGCTGACCGCCAACAGACGGATTTTTGATTTCGCAACGCTCAACGCTCACAGTACGCAGCTTGCCATCCTTGCCCTTGAGCTCCAGCTTGACGACGGTGCCATGCTTGCCGCGGATTTTGTTGGCTACCTGCTCCATGTTCATATCACGCGTCGGGTTGCCGTCAATCGCAGTAATAATATCACCGCTCTTAATACCGGCCTTTGCGCCGGGATTATCCTCCAAAGCAGAAATAACTACATAGTCATTACCGCGTTTGCCAAAAACAATACCGATACCGCCAAAGCTGCCCCCTGTCATTTCACTCAGCTGCTGAAAATCCTTGCTGTTAAGATAAACTGTATAAGGATCGCCTGCAGCTTCTACCATACCTTTTATTGCGCCGTCAAACAGCTGGTGATTGTCTACTTCACCATTATAGTTACGCTTTAAAAGATTCATAGTACGCAAAAAACGCACCGATTCAGAGGCACTGCCCGTTAACCTGTTTAACAGCACAGCTTCTGTTCCCACTACCGCTGCGATAGTCACCAGCGCTGTAAGCAGGCAGCAGGCTGCAAGCTGCCATCTTCTTTTTCTAAACACTTTTCTTGCCTCCGTTTATATCTGTCACGGTAAATAATTTAACGGCTCCGTAAGCTCGCCATGCAGACGCACCTCAAAGTGACAGTGCGGTCCGGTAGAATAACCGGTACTGCCGGCATAGGCAACTACCGTGCCCTTGCTTACATATTGCCCCTCACCAACATTTAACGCCGAATTATGTGCATAAAGCGTTACCAGACCGCCGCCATGGTCAATCATTACGCAGTTGCCGTAGCCTCCAAGCCAACCGCTGTAAACAATCGTGCCGCTGTCAGCAGCGTGAATCGGCGTTCCCGAATCAACCGCAATATCCATACCGCTATGGTACTTGGTTGTACCGAAAATCGGATGCGTTCTCCAACCATAGTAGGAGGTAATCGGACCGTTACAAGGCCACATAAACTGACCTGTACCGCCTTGTCCTGCAGGAGCACCGCCGCCTGCGTTTTCCATATTACGCAGCATAGAGGCGATATTTTCCGAAATAGCCAGCAGACGCTCATATTCCTCCTGGCTGGACTGCTCTTCCTCCTGTGCCTTGTAAAGCATATAGGCACGCTGCTCACGCAGCTTATTTACTTTAGCTTTTTTTGCTTCCAGCTCTGTCTGGGTAGCCTTGATTTCCTTCATTTCAGCTGCCAGCTGCTCCTTGCGGCTGTTGATTTCCGCAGCATCCTGCTTCAGCTTTTCCAACAGCTCCAGGTCGCGGCTGATGATTTTTTGCAGCAAATACATGCGCGAGGAAAAATCACTGAAATCCTTGGCACCCAAAAGCACATCCAGATAATTTATCTGGCCGTTGATATAAATATCACGCAGACGCTTGCGATAAATCAGCATCCGCTCCTGCATTTCCTGTTGCTTTTTCTCCAGCTTAGCCTGGTTATCATTTATTTTTCCCTGCAAAGCATCGCTTTTTTTCTGCAGATTATTAGCCTGTGCCTGCAGTTCGTTAAGGCTGCCCATAACCTCGCTAAGCTCCGCGCTGGCGCTTTCAGCCTTCCTGCGCGCCTGCTCCTTGCGGGTCTGCATCCGCTCCATACGCTGACGTACATCATTCAGTTCGGCACGCTTGTCATCAGCAGTATCGGCAAAGCACATGGCTCCGTAAAGCGGCAGCACCGCCAGCCATAATGCCAGCAGCAGACCGCCCAGCTTCTTTTTCTCCATCACTTCTGCCTCCCTTAAACGCGCAAGAACTTACGCAAGGAGATATAACTGCCCAAAGCGCCGATACCGGTACCTGCCGCCAGTAAAAATATTGTTACATAAAACAATAAGGGAGATGTGGGCAGTAACGGCAGAAAGGCCAGAGTAGCATGGATTCTTTCCAACAGCCCGGCGTAAAGGCTGTTAATGCAGACAGATGCAATCACAGCGCCGAAAAAGCCTAAGGTCATTCCTTCCAGCAAAAACGGCCAGCGGATAAACCAGTCGGTTGCACCTACATATTTCATAATGACAACTTCCTTACGGCGGGCAAAAACCGTCAGACGGATAGTATTGGAAATAATAAACAGCGTTGCCATAGCTAAAAATATAACGAGCACAATGCCGCCGAAGCGCAATATTTTAGTCAGAGAAAACAGGTGCTCCACAACCTCCTGACCGAATTTAGCTGTTTCTACCTTAGGCAGCTGTCCGATAGAAGGCGTGATAACCTTTATGCGCTCCGGATTATCCACCTGCACCTCAAAGGAATTTGGGAAAGGATTGTCCTTACCCAAACTGTTGAGCAGCTGCTCCTGATCGCCAAGACGCTCCTTGAAGCGTGCCAGAGCCTGCTGCTTGCTTACCGGTGTTACTTTAACTACACCGGGCATCTTCTTCAGCTTCGCCTCTACTGCTTTCAGCTCCTCCGCAGAAGCATTATCCTGCATATAGACCGACACCTGTACCTGACTTTCCAGATACTGTGCCAAATTGTTGGTGTTTAGAAAAATCAGCAGAAACATTCCCAGCACTAACAGCGAAACCGCAACAGTCGAAATAGAAGCAAAGCTCATAAAGCCGTTACGCCTGATAGATTTATAGGTTTCCTTAACAAAATATTCTTTTGTACTAAAGCTCATAGCCATATACCCCGCTTGCTTCATCACGTACGATATGCCCGTCCTCTATGGCTATAACGCGCTTGCCCATGGCATCAACTATTTCTTTATCGTGAGTTGCCATGACAATCGTAGTTCCTTCAGCATTAATTTCCTTAAAGATTTCCATAATATCCCAGCTTGTTTCCGGGTCCAGGTTACCTGTAGGTTCGTCAGCAATTACCATAATAGGATCATTGACAATAGCACGGGCAATAGCGATACGCTGCTGCTCGCCGCCGCTCAGCTCATTAGGATAAGCATTGGCACGGTGACGCAGGCCGACAAGATCCAATACGTTCAACACTCTGCGCTTAATCTTGCGGCGCGGTGTTTCTATTACCTCCATAGCAAAAGCTACGTTTTCATAAACAGTACGGTCCGGAAGCAGACGGTAATCCTGGAAAATTATGCCCAGCTGACGCCTCATATACGGAATCTCATTGGGTGTCAGCGATAAAATATCCACACCATTAACAAAAATGCTGCCCGTGGTCGGCAGAACCTCACGGAACAGCATTTTGATAAAGGTAGACTTACCAGCGCCGCTAGGTCCTACAACAAAGACGAATTCGCCTGGTTCAATATGAATATCGACGTTCTGCAAGGCAACAGACCCACCGGGATATACCTTGCTTACATCAGTCATTTTCAGCACTACCTTCAATCTCCTCTCAATTTAATAAATCAAAGGCTTCCTTTGCATTTAAAAAAGCTTTAGCTCTCAATGTATCCAAAAGTCCATGAGCAGCATTGGCAGAGGCCAGCGCCTTACGCGCAGAAGAAACTACCTGCGCAGCCTGCAGTGTTTCCACAGCTCCTGCGCTGATGCCGTTAATGTCTTTGACAAAGCCGTCAATTTTGGGATCATAGGATACAGCCACAAAAGGCAGCTCCATAACTGCAGCAAAAATCAGTGCATGCAGACGCATACCGATAAGCAGATTAAAGTTACCCATCAGCGACAAAAACTGCTCGGTATCACAGCCGGTTTCCAAAACAGTACTGTCTGCCTTGCGCCTCATAAAGTGCTGCAATCTGTTGCAGGCAGCAACATCCACAGGATATTGCAGCGGCAGCAGCACAATATGTGCCTTATATTCCTTAGCCAGAATATCCGCAGCCTTAGCCAGCTCCAGCAGGTACTTGTCATCCTCCTGCCATTTACGTACACTTATAGCTATCAGCATTTTATCTTGCGGCACACCAAACTGCTGCAGCAGCTCTAGTCCTTTTTCTTTACTCTCCTGCGGCAAGGTCAACACAGAATCGGCTGTCAGCTGCACCTTTTCCGCTGGTACACCGATGCGACGCAGTTCATACAAAGAATCCTGGTCACGCACGGTAATTAAATCCACCCGGCTGCAGATAAATTTAGTCAGCCTGCGCATAAGTCTGTTATGGATAGGACCTATACCCTGGCCGAAAAGCATAACCTTTTTTTTGAGCAGCAGGCCCAAAGCCAGGATAAACAGATAATATAACAGACTGCGCTTGCTGGTAATATCCTGCAGAAGACTGCCACCGCCGCTGAGCAGCAGGTCGCAGTCCATGAGGGCAGCAAAAATTTTGCAAAAGCTGAAACGATGAAGAGAATTCACCTTGTGTCTTGCGGCAGTAGCGGGCGGATTGCCTGAGATAACCGTCAGCTCCACGGTCTTTTCCGTACTGCGCAAAGCCTTAATGATCGCGGTCAGCATAGCTTCATCTCCGGCATTAGCAAATCCATAGTATCCGGAAATCACGATCTTACTCATTCTTCAAGGTATCTCCTTCTAAACTTAACAACTAAAGGCAACAGCATGCCAAGCACCAGTACAGCGATTACGCCGAATACAACGCCAACAGCATAGCCGTCGAGAGCACGTACAAAGCTCATAACAACAGGTGTACGCATATGACAGAAGGTCTGCACCAGACTGCCCTGTCCGATAACGGCAGCACAGGTCAGTACAAACTGCCACCAACGCGGTGCGCAACGGTAAACAGCAAGCACTGCCACGAAAAATGCCGGATGCCCGATCATAAATTCTTTTTCGCGCGGACGTGCATACATCAGCTGCTCTAAGAAAGCACGCATCTTCAATTCAATTGCCGGTACAGGCACACCACCTGTGTGACCGCTGCGGCCGACAAAATAATAAGCAATAAACAGCAGTACCGCAAGCACTGCTACATGGCGGAAGGTAATCCCTGTATCCAGCAGACCGTTAAGACGCTCCCATAGAGTTTTCAATCCCTTGCCCACAACCTGCAGCAGGTCATAGCGTTTCATAAAGAGAACAGCTGTCAGCATAACCGGCAAAATAAAGGTTAATTTTACTCCGCGGTAGATATCAATCTCCAGCAGGAAGCGGCTGTCTGTCAAAATAGCCGACAGGAAGGCTGCACCCACCAAAGATAAAGCAATAGCCAACGCCAGCTGCCAGATACCGTTCCAGCAGATAGCAAGCAGGCTGTGCTTATCACTCGTATTTTTATCCCAAATGTTAAAGATAACATTCATTGAAAGCACCGGGAAAACACTTGCTGCCGCCAAAGCCAGCAGCTGACGCGTAAACAGGCCGCGGCCGATAAACAGCAGTGCCAAAGCTCCGGCAGAAAAAACAGCCCACAGTGCTATTTGCTGCTTACCGCCCAGGTTAAAGAGCAGCGCAAGATACAGCACTACACCGGCGGCAATCGCCAATACAATAGGAATAAAGCTTACCTTAGCGGGGAAATACGGTGCAAAGCCATCTTTGTTTTCGGCACTGAAAACACCTGCTTCGCCGATAGTGTAACCACGCGCTTCAACGCTGGCCTTGATATCACGCACATATTTCAGGTTAGTCTTCATAATATCCTGACCACCCTCAGGCATCAGGAAGGGACGGATGTAGTTCACACGGATATTGCGCTCCTCGTCCGTCAGCGCCCAACGGCGCAGAGCCTCGCCCACGCTGATTTTCTTTTGCTCGGTAGGGTCGATAACATAGGAACGGGCAGCCTTGTAGTCATTGAACTCAGCCAACGGCAACAGGCCGTCGATTTTGGCAAACTGCAGCTGGGTGTAATGCTCCAGCATTACCAGCGTCATATTGTTTTCCTTCATGCGCTCGCCCAAATGCTGCATTTTGTTAGGATAACCTACAACCTCTGTACCGCATGGCATCAGGGCATCAACCGGTACACCGGCTTCTTTAATGCGGGCAAAAATGCCGTCAATCTGCTCATCAGTTACATCCACATAATTTTGCGGACGTACGATAATTTTGAAGCCCAAAGCAGCAACCTTACGCATATCCTGCACCGGCAAGCCTAAAGGAGCCTGCAGCAGTCCCTGAGGCTCATCGTATTTGCCCTCAGGCAGAGGTGTAGTGCTGCCCTTGATTTTGATAATACGCGGATTTTCACTTACAACCTTTACACGGTCAGCACCGTAGCGCAGGCACAAATCCTGCTCTACATCATCTAAGACAGACTGCTTGTCAGTAGCAGCAACGTAAGCAGCATTTTCTTCAATATCGCCGGCTCCCACATTAGCGAAAACACCCATGCCGGAACCAAGCGCAGCTGCCTGACGCAGCTCACCGCCTGTTACCGTCTGGATTTCGCCGTTTTTAGTCAGGCGCTCCAACGTAGTATCGAAAATCATCAGCGAGTTGATGCCTGCATCCTTAAACTGACGCAGTACATCCTCCTCCGGCAGGCCCTGCAAAGCGGCCAGCTTACGTAAGCCCTCGTACTCCATAGCCATTTCTACAGTATTGTTTTTTTGTTCAACATCGTGACGGACAACGTTCAGCCATAAGGCACAAACCAGACCGATTACGATTACTGCCAAAAGCAAAGGATTATATCGGCTTTTCATAAAATTCACCTGTCCAGACCTCGCTTTATTAAACCTTTTTCTGCTGACTGCGCAGATATGCTTCTACGAACGGCATCAGATCGCCATCCATAACAGCCTGAATGTTACCGGTTTCGCAGCCGGTACGATGGTCCTTAACCATAGTATAGGGCTGGAACACATAGGAACGGATCTGGCTGCCCCATTCGATATTCTGGTAATCACCGGCAATATCGCTGACAAGAGCATCCTGCTTAGCCTTTTCATATTCATATAATTTTGCACGCAGCATCTGCAGGCAGCGCTCACGGTTCTGAATTTGGGAACGCTCATTCTGACATTGAACAACGATACCCGTCGGTTCATGTGTCATACGTACAGCAGAGGACGTTTTATTGACGTGCTGACCGCCGGCACCGCTGGAACGGTAAACATCGACGCGCACCTCATCCATATTAATATTTACATCAACAGTATCATCCAGCTCCGGCATTACGTCTACCGCAGCAAAGGAGGTGTGACGACGAGCATTGGCATCAAACGGAGAAATGCGCACCAGGCGGTGTACACCCTTTTCAGAGCGCAAGAAGCCATAAGCATTATGGCCGTTAACCTGGATAGTAGCACTTTTTACACCGGCCTCATCACCCGGCTGATAGTCGAGCATTTCCAACGCAAAACCGTTTTGCTCCGCAAAGCGGGTAAACATACGCAGCAGCATGCTGGTCCAATCCTGCGCTTCGGTGCCGCCGGCACCTGCATGCAGTGTCAGGATAGCATTATTGGCATCATATTCACCGCTGAGCAGCATACCTAATTCCAAATGCTCCAGCTCGCTGCGGCATTTTGCCAGCAGCTCATCCATTTCAGGAAGCAGGCTTTCATCATTTTCTTCGGCAGCCATCTCCTGCAAAGCTTCCAAATCATCAACACCTGCGCTTAATTTATGGAAACCGTCAACCTCTTCCTTTAAGCTGTTAACATCCTGCGCAGTTTTTTGTGCCTTTTCCGGATCATCCCAAAAAGTAGGATCACCCATTTTATGTTCTAATTCTGCAATACGATCTTCTTTGACAGCGATGTCAAAGAGATCCCCTCATTTCCTCTAATTTTGCTTGCAGATTTGTAATTTCAGGCTTATATTCTTCAATCAACAAAATTCCTCACAACCTTTCGTGTAGCAAATATTAGTTATTTACGGCCTCAGCCGTTTTGCCGAGTTCTTGCAAACAAGGCTAAGTAAGTCAGCAGCCAAGGCTGCTGACTTAAAAATTATTTCTTGGGTTCAGCTTTCAAATTACCCTCGTCACCCTCGGGAGTCGGGTTATTGGTGGAAGCATTTTCCAGCGGGTCTTCAACCTGCGGCTGGGTAATAACATTGACGCGGTAAATGTAACGAACAACGTCTTCCTTGATAGCCTCCATCATGGCTTCAAACATATCGTAGGCTTCAAATTTGTACTCAACCAGCGGATCCTTCTGGCCATATGCACGTAGGCCAACGCCCTCACGCAACATATCCATAGCATCCAGATGCTCCATCCAGTGGTTGTCTACAACCTTCAGCATAACCAGGTTTTCCAGCTCGCGCATCAGCTCAGGACCAATTGCGTCCTCACGTGCCTGGTAGTTGTCATCAGCAACCTTCTGCAGATATTCAGCCAGCTCTTCACGGCTGAGGTTTTGCAGATAATCTACGGTCAGCAGACCACGCGGAGCATAGAAATCCTCAGCGTAGTTAATCAGAGCCTGCAGATCCCAATCCTCAGAGTAAACCTCAGGCGGTGCGTACATGGTCATAGTACGTTCAACGGTTTCATCAACCATTTCCTTGATGGTATCCTTAAGATTTTCCTGATGCAGGATTTTATGACGCTGAGAGTAAATAACCTCACGCTGCTGATTCATAACATCGTCATATTCGAGAACGTGCTTACGAATGCTGAAGTTACGTGCTTCAACCTTCTTCTGCGCATTTTCAATGGACTTGGTAACAAGGCTGTGTTCAATCGGCTCATCGTCCTCCATGCCCAGCTTGTCCATAATGCCGGCAATATTATCACTGCCGAACAAACGCATCAGATCATCCTCCAGGCTCAGGAAGAACTTGGAGGAACCGGGGTCACCCTGACGGGCGCAACGGCCACGCAGCTGGTTATCGATACGACGGCTTTCATGACGCTCGGTACCGATGATATGCAGACCACCCAATTCAGGAACACCTTCACCCAAGGTAATATCGGTACCACGGCCTGCCATGTTGGTAGCAATGGTTACAGCACCGTATTGGCCTGCATGAGAAATAATCTCAGCCTCTTTTTCATGGTACTTCGCATTCAGCACGTTATGCGGAATGTTGCGGCGTTTAAGCATAGCGCTCAGCTCTTCGGATTGAGCGATGGAAGTAGTACCAACCAGTACCGGACGGCCGGACTTATGGCATTCTTCAATCTCGTTGACTGCTGCCTTGTATTTGGCAATACGTGTTTTATAGATAACATCAGGATAGTCAATACGGATCATCGGCTTATTGGTAGGTACAACAACAACCGGCAGATTATAAATTTTCTGGAACTCCTGCTCCTCGGTCTTAGCGGTACCGGTCATGCCGGCGAGCTTTTTGTACATACGGAAGTAGTTCTGGAAGGTAATAGTTGCCAGTGTCTGGCTTTCGCGTTCTACCTTTACGCCTTCCTTAGCTTCGATAGCCTGATGCAGGCCTTCGGAGAAACGACGGCCGAACATCAGACGGCCGGTAAATTCATCAACGATGATAACCTGACCATCCTTAACCACATAATCGCGGTCGCGGTGCATCAAAGCCTTAGCCTTCAGAGCGCACATAATCTGGTGAGAGTAGTCCACACCATGCTCATTGTCATACAGGTTGCCGATGCCCAGCATTTTTTCTGCCTTGGCAATACCCTTTTCGGTAGGTGCTACCTGTTTTTGTTTTTCATCAACAGTGTAATCCTCGCCCTCTTCCATGTTGGCAACAACACGGGCCAGAACCTGATACAGCTCGGTGGATTTTTCACCGGGGCCGGAGATAATCAGCGGGGTACGCGCTTCGTCAATCAGGATACTGTCGACCTCATCGACAATACAGTAATTCAGCTCACGCTGAACCATCTGATTTTCATCAACTACCATGTTATCACGCAGATAGTCAAAGCCGAATTCGTTATTTGTACCGTAAGTAATATCTGCAGCATAAGCAGCCTTACGATCTGGGAAATCCATATCATGCACAATCAGACCTACAGACAGACCGAGGAACTTGTAAATACGGCCCATATCCTCGCTGTCACGGCGTGCCAGATAATCATTAACAGTTACAACATGCACGCCCTTGCCGGTCAGTGCGTTCAGATATACAGGCGCAGTAGCTACCAGAGTTTTACCTTCGCCGGTACGCATCTCGGCAATTTTGCCGCGATGGAGCACTACGCCACCGATTAACTGCACATCAAAATGACGCATGCCGGTAACACGTCTGGAAGCTTCACGGACAACGGCAAATGCTTCCGGAAGGATATCGTCCAGAGTTTCGCCCTTTTGCAAACGTACTTTAAATTCGCTGGTCTTGGCTGCCAAATTGGCAGAACTAAGACTTTCCATATCCTTTTCAAGACTATTAATCTTATCTACGATTACACGAATATTCTTGATTTCTTTTTCGTTGGGGTCACCAAAAATTTTCTTTAAAATGCCTTCGAGCAACACGATCACTCCTTAAAATTATGGTGTTTGAAAAGACTATACACCTAATTTTAAATTATAACAGAATCTCTCTTAAAAAGCAAAAAGCACAGGAGCAAATCCTGTGCTTTTTTGTGAAGTTTAGGTTAAAATATTCACTTATTTCAGTTCCGGGCTCAGCAAGCCGTATTTGCCATCCTTACGGCGGTAAACTACATTGGTAGCACCCAGATCGGGATCGTAGAATACGAAGAAATCGTGATTCAACAGATTCATTTGCAGGATTGCTTCTTCCGGAGTCATCGGATGCATGATGAAGCGTTTATTCTTAATGATTTCGAATTCGCCATCGTCAGCAGCTTCCGCAGCAGGTGCCGGAGCAGGAACAGCGGTATCAGCAAAGTTGCTGTATTTTCTCTTCATCAGACGAGTTTTATATTTGTGAATCTGACGTTCAATTTTCTCTACAACCAAATCAATAGATGAATACATATCTTTCGTGGTTTCCTGTGCTCTCAGCAAAATGCCGCTTGCAGGAACCGTAATTTCTACAATATGGTTACCTTTCTCAACCTTCAGTACTGCAGAAATGTCACCAACAGTCTTAAACTGCTTAGTAACCTTGGTAATTTTTTTCTCCACATACTCTTTCAGAGCCGGGGTCACATCAATGTTTCTGCCTTTTACGTTTACACTCATAATCAATGCCTCCTTTGGTATGTCGCCAAATTGCTTCGGTGCTACCATTTTTCTATCAAGGGCTCGGGCTTTATCCCTTTGCTTTTATATTTCGCTATAGGAACGAAAACTCCTGCTAAAGTTTGCAAAAATTATCTAATTTGCTTAGATTTGTTGCAATAGTGTTATATTGATTACAGCTTATAACCGATGTTAACATCCTCATCTTATAAAAGCGCAGCAACCATACTTTTCGACTCTTTTTAACCCAAGGAATTCATAAAAAGCAATATTTTTTTCACTTGCTTCTGTAAGGAGCTGCAGTTGATAGACATCGGCATACTTTTCCATAACCTTCCGCATAAGCTGTGAACCAATGCCATGACGCTGAAATTCCGGCAGCACTATTAAATCCTGCAGAAAAACCACAGAAGCACCATCACCGACAGCACGGAGTATCCCCACAAGCTTTCCATCAGCATAAGCAGCTAAAACATAAAGTGAATTCTTATAAGCTTTTCTTAGCATTGCCGGATTATTGGTATAATTACTCCAGCCAACACTACTATATAACGCCATAATTTCGGCTTCATTGTAGGTCTTGTATTCTGCAAATCTAAGTACATCCATCAGTGCGTACCTTCCACAATTGTCAGTCCCGCAGCCTCCAAGCGCTCGCAAATTTCTTCAATAGTTTTGCAGGTAACAACCTGGCCATCCTGCGTGCGGTGCTTAACACAAACGCCAACATGCACAGCATCCGGCTTAAGGCCGATGATACGCTCCAGCTTTTCTTCAATGCCGGCCTGATGCTCAAAACGGCAGTCACCGCAGCCGTTGCAGCTCCAATAAGCCTCCAGCTCCAGCGGTTCCTCGCCATATCTGGCGAAGGCACCGCTTTTTGTATTAAAAGCACGCATGCAGGCTGCACCGGTACATACATTATTGGAACGCAGGCAACGTAAAATTACTATACGTTTCATTCATGCCTCCCAAAGTCCTTACTGATTTTGTTCTTAACCTCTCGGCAATCTTCAACAGTCAGACCGATTTTCAGCGCCACATCCTGCCAGGAATTCTTCGGCGTCTTCAAATCAATAACATCCTTAATATCCAGACCGGCCTTTTGTGCAAGCAGATAAGAACTGTTGATATGATGCATTGCGTAGCCCATATGCATATACTTCTTCGTTACCTTCTGCGGGATATCCATGCGTTCTGCCAGACGTCGTGCCTGATAATCCACGCAGCGGTCAAAATATACCTGCGGTGTCAAGCCAAGCACATACTTCATACGCTCCCAAGAATATTTATCGCGCAGGTCAATAATTTCCTGCAGTGTCTTTTTACTCATGTAGGCATGCAGGCAGATATCCTCCAAGCCTTCAAAGCCATACTTTTCATATAGCGGCAGCAGCTCTGCTTCATCAAAAAGATAATCAGCGTGGAAAATCTTTACAGCTCTTTCTGCTGTCATGTTGCGTGTATGCAAGCCGGCAAAGCCTGCGCCGCTACGCTGGCCGCGTCCTCTGAAGGCGAAAGGCTGGTCCTGTTTTTGTTCCTGCTGCAAGCCCAGCTTTTCCTTAACCTGCTGCCAATCACAGGTAACAGTGCGCATAGGCAATACCTGTGCCAAAGTTTTGCCGCTCTCCTTGGCCAGCTTGGCAGCCTGCTGAATATCGCCCAGCGGATAACCCTGTCGCAGATATTTCAGCGCCGTTTCTCTGTCTACCAGGCTGTCGGCAGGCAGATAGCTTGCCTGATACTCCATATATTTTTCGGCATACAGCTTAGGCGTCAGCCCTAGCTGCGCACGCACCCTTCCCCAGGTTGCAGGCTGACGCAGCTGCAGCACCTTTTCTACCGGCTCACCGGACAGATACGCATACAAGCAGGCTGTGTTCATATCGCCATAGCTATGGCCGATATTCAACAGTCGCAGCATATCAGAATAACGGTAGCCGTATGCGGACTGCAGTTTTTCCGCAGCCTCTGCATTGGAAAGCTGTGGCCGGCGCATACGCGGTGGCATCGGCGGATGCTTGCCGTCTTTGGGCGGCAGCAGCATCATTTTGCTTTTCTGCGGCGGTGCAGGCTGAGCAGCGAAGGCAGCAGAAACTGCGACGGTGCCGACAAAGAACATTGTCATGAACGCCGGAATCAATAATAGCTTTTTCATTTTTTACCCTCCTTGAACAAAAAAATATTATAGTGCAGATGGCGACTTATCCGCCGCCGTTCTATTCAAACCTTATTTTCACGCTAGGCGGCGCAGAAGGTGGCATATGTGGTTAAAGCTAGACGACGGCGTACTAGAAGTACGTCGAGGAGCGGTGAAGCCGCAGATGGCGCCTTATTCGCCGCCGTCCTACATCCAATGTTGTGGCAGATACACAATATTTATACGTCCCGTAGACTTTTCCTCATCCACTCTGCAGCGCACCTCATACATATCATAAATAAACTTTTCCGTCAGCAGCTCACGCGGAGTTCCCATGCCCACAATCTGTCCTTCCTTAATCGCAACCAGACGGTCACAGTACATCGCTGCGATATTCAGATCATGTACTGCTGCCACAACGGTCAAATCAAGTGATTTTACAATATCCATAATCTGCAGCTGGTACTTTATATCCAGATGGTTTGTCGGCTCATCCAGCACCAGGCATTCCGTCTGCTGCGTCAGTGCCCGCGCCAAAATTACACGCTGCTGTTCGCCACCGCTCAAGGTAGCAAAACTGCGTTCTTCGAAGTCCGCCAGACCTACAGTCGCCAACGCTTCGCGTGCTATACGATAATCGTTGAGATTATCACGCTCCAGCATTTTCTTGTGCGGAGAACGTCCCATCAGCACAACCTCCAACACCGAAAAATCAAAGCTGTAAACATTATGCTGTGCTACTACCGCCAGCTGCAGCGCCGATTCACGGTAGGAAAGCTCGTCCAACGGCGTTCCGTTAAAGGTAATTTTACCGTCTGTAGGCTTCTGCACACGGTAAACGCATTTCAGAAAGGTACTTTTACCGCTGCCGTTAGGCCCGATAATGCCCACAAATTCCTTATTATGCAGGCTGAAATCTATTCCCTTAAGAATTTCCTTTGGTCCGAAGGCCATTTTTACTGCTTCTGCTAAAATCTCCATTATCAGTTACCTCCAAAGCCATAGGTTTTCTTAATCATCAGGTAAACGAAGCAGGGCGCGCCGATTAAGGATATCAAAATACCAATCGGCAGCTCCGTGCGCGGAATAATTACACGGCACAGACCGTCCGCAATTACCAAAAATACTGCACCTGTCAAAGCGGAAACAGGTATCAGTTTTTTATGGTCGGTGCCTACCAGCATACGGATAACGTGCGGTACTACCAAGCCGACAAAGCCTACCATACCTGCAGCGTATACCACAAAGCCTACGATAAGAGAGCTTACAAGCAGATAAATCTGTCTGTAAATATGTAAATCAGTTCCCAAAGTCAACGCAGATTCATCACCTAAAAGCATCAGGTTGAGCATACGGCTCTGCGTCCAGAAGAACATTACTGCCAACACTACGATTGGTCCGATAACTGCCAGTGTTTCCCACTTGGCACCGGCAAAGCTGCCCATCATCCAGTAAGCTATGGTCTGCATGCCTTCCTTATTATTGGCAAAGTAAACGATAAAGCTGGAAAAAGCACCGCAGACTGCGCTCAGCGCCATGCCTGCCAAAAGCAGCTTAACGGAATTGCTGCGTCCGCTCAGGTTAGAGATAAACAGTACGCCCAGCGACATGGCGAAGGCACCGATAAAGGCCGCAATACCGACAAAGTTTTCACCCAGCGCCACACCGATACCCAGCAGAATTGCTGCCGTTGCACCCAGCGAAGCGCCGGAGGAAATGCCCAGAATATATGGGTCAGCCAAGGGGTTCTTTACTACAGCCTGCATGATAACGCCACAGACCGAAAGGCCCATGCCTACTAAGGCAGCCAGTACCAGACGCGGCAGGCGCAGCAGCCAGACAATATCATGCACCGGTCCGCGGTCAACGCCTTCGATTGGCTGTCCGCTAAACAGCTGCTCTACAACAGTATTATAAATATTTACCAACGGCAGCTTAACTGTACCAATGGACAACGCCCAAAACAAGGCAATTACCAGCAAAGCAAGCAATCCCAGGCAGATGAACAGGTACCCCTGCTTCTTCAAAAAATCAACCATCATCATTTCTCCTTATACAAATCCGGGTACATTCCGGCCGCAATAATTTTTATGCCATCATAGGTACGCACGCCTGAGCTGTAAATAGCATACAGCGGCAAGGCTACAACACGTCCTTCCTTCACGCAGCGCAAATTTTTCAGCGCCTTGTGCTTGTTAACGCGGTCCAGTACATCCTGCTCGTGTCCGTAGTTAAATTCCGTTACCACCAAAAAAATAACATCCGGATCAAGCTCTACAACCTGCTCCAGACCAATAGCACGCTGCTTTTCTGCCAGCAGTTCACCGTGCAGCTCTTTGACAATATTGCCAGCCAAAGATTTTTCGCCATACACCGTCGGCTCCTTGCCCATAAACTCCAGCACCAGAGCACGCGGACGCTTTTGGTAGCCTGCAGTATGACTGATGGCAAAATTAACCTCCTGCTGCATCTGCCCTACAAGCTGCTGCGCCCTTTCATTTTTGTCAAATATTTTTCCTAAGTCAAGAATATCCTTGTATTCGTTTGCCAGAGTACGCGGCTTCGCATCAATCATAGAAGAGCGTGCGATAAAGGTATTTACCCCACGCTTATGCCAAAAATCGGTACTACGCAGCACCTTAGGCATAAATGTAGAATGCCAGCCTACAAGCAAATCAGGCTTCAGCATCATGGTTGTTTCCAGGTCTAAAAGCTGTAGTCCGGTATAAGGTATTTTGCTGTACTGCTCCTGATATTCCTTGCGGAAAAACTTTTTGTCCGGCACGCCGTTACCGGCAATAATGCGGTCACCCACACCCAAAGCCAGCAATGTTTCAATGCTGTTCTGCCAGACTGCCACCACTCGCTCTGGCGGCTTCGTATATGTCATCTTCTCAGGCTCGCCCTGAGTATTGTAGTTTTCGATAGTTACCGGATAGTGCGCAGGGTTATAGGCATATTCTGCCGGTTGGTTAAAGCGCAATAGCGCTTCTGGGTTTTCCTTTACCGGCAGAGTAAAGATGTTGCGTTCGCAGCCGGTGAGCAGCAAGCATACTCCCAATAGCACTCCTGTTAATAATTTTTTCATTTACTTCCTCAGCTTAGTACGAATATGGTAAAGCACTACTGCGCCAGCAGTAGTGCTTTACCTAAAAAGAGATAGAGTATGATGTATCGATTAAAATTTAGAAGCTATATTTCATGCCAACCATGATGCAGCGGCCAGGCATTGCAGAACTACCTTTACCATTCCAAGAGTTATAAGAGGTCTCATAAGCTTCATTGGTTAAGTTAGTAACGGTCAGGTATGCAGTCATATCTTTAGTAACTTCGTAATTCATATTCCAGTCAAGAACTAAGAATCTGTTGCTTGTGAAAGCATAATCACTGCAGCCGGTATACCAGTTGGTCAATAAACCAGTATAGAAATTACCATTCTCATAAGACATATTCAAAGAATAATGGTTTTGAGGACGCAAGCTGTTAATAGCAGTATTGATATCACTAGAATTGCTATAACCCCAGCTCGGATCAAGAATATAACCATTCTTTGCCGACCATTTATCCTTCATATGAGAATAGGAGGCACTGATGGTAAAGTGATCATCAAATTGGTGATCTAAAGTTACATTGAAGGACTTTTTATCTTCTTTAGCATTAAGAGGCGAACTAGTAAATTCGCCTTTGGAATCATTCCAAACAGGTAATGTAGCAATCGCATTGCTCATACGTGTCAAATCATAATGAACAGCTAAGCTAGTCTTGTCGTCAAGATCCTTACGAACACCTAAAGTCCACGCATCACCCTTTTCATCATCCAACGGTGTTTTATTAATATAATCAGCAGTGCTATAGTCGCCTTCTTTTAACGGACGATAAATCTTTGTCCAGCCCAAATACATGCTGCTGGTATCATCAAACATATACTCTGTATTGAGTACCGGTGTCAGCAAATGAGTATTTCCCTTGCCTTGAACTGTAGAACCCTTAGCATCTGTAGTTTCAAAAGAACTATATTTAGCATAACGTAAAGCAGGAGTAAGATCCCATTTATCGCTTACATGGATTTTATCCTGAACATAAGCAGTTGTTGTCTTTCTATCAACATGACTGCTCTCAAGAGCACCAGTTTTATTATTATAGCTCTTAGAGTAATTCTTTGCTTTGTCATAAGTAACACTGGCAATAATATCATTAATACCAATAGATTTTGCATACTGCAGTTGTACACCACGATTTTTCTCTTCATGCCAACTTGTAGGTTCAGATGCTGCACCACCAGTTTTTTCAACCCACTCTTTTAATGCGGCTTTATCGCCACCCGGGAACGGAGCTAAATTATCCTTTATCCATTGTGCTAATTGCTCACTAGTCGCTCCTGTAGGGAACATATCATTATAAGCATTACTTGCATCACTCAAAGTCGTCCAACTGTATTTATCTCTATGTGCATAACGGTGATTTTGATCATATACACGGATAAAGCTTTCCATACCATTATCTTTATCAAAGGTATATTGAATATCCCAATCATTATTTTTGAACTTGCTAAAAGAACCATAAGCTTTACCATCTAATGCATATAAGTTATGATAGCCTGGATTCTTAGCATCACCGCTCAATTTGGTAAAAGTCTTGATTTTATTACCACTTGCATCAAGTACATAATATCCTTTCGTTCCATCTTGTTTAGTATATTCTTCATATTTGGTTCCAGCAGGATCTCTCCAGCCTTTTTCTTTGAATTTCCCATCCCAAATCAACTTATTATTCGCATCTAATTTACCAACAGTTGCTTTAAAAATAATATCATTCCAATCTTTTTGATTGTAATATTTCATATTAGGGGTAGCAATAGGATAACCGTCTCTGCCTTGTTTGAAATTATACCAAACTTTCAAACTTTGTTTTTCATTAAAATCTTTATCAATACGAACGTTAACGCCATCTTCTTTCCAATTGGAACCTCCCAAAGTGCCAGTTCCACCAACAGTGCCATCTTTATATTTGGTATCACCGGACATATCACGGTTTGCAGAAATAAAATAATGCCAGGAGTTATCATCGCCTGCGCTACCGGAATAGCTTAAAGCATATTTATGTTTATCCCAAGAACCAGTAGCTAGATCAATACTACCTGTATTAGTTGCGCCACCTTTACGTGTAATAATATTAATTACGCCACCCAAAGCATCACTGCCATATACGGAAGCGCCAGGCCCTTTGATAACTTCAATTTTATCAACGTTTTCCATATTGGTTACCTGATCAAGGTTTACACCGGTAGCTTTAGAACCAGATGTTGTGCTATTACCGATACGTGTGCTTGCCGCATTATCTACACGACGGCCGTCGACCAAAATAATTACGCGGGTATCACCATTGATGGAAACACCATTATTATAGAACTGATAACCGTATTCGCCGCCACGATAGCCGGGGTTTTGGAAGGTTACACCGGGAATACGTTTGATTGCTTCAGTCAAATCAGTGTAATGACGTTTTTCAATCTCTTCACGGGTGATAACCTTAACGTCACCGCCGGTACGATAGTAGGACTGCTCAGTAATAGTATCGCCGAACTTGTTTTTAATTGCGTCAGCCTCTACTACCATTGTATCCAGGGTATAATCGTTCAGGTTTTCGTCAAATGCTGCGCTTGCGCTTGCGCACAGGCCCATTACCATCATCATAGCAGCCGCAGCTGTATATCTTCTCTTCATGTTACTCATACACTTCTTTCTGTAAAATTTGAGTTTCTTGCAAACTCAACGCCTAATACTCATCAAAAACATTATCAGAACCGCGCACCGTTAATATACGTAAACGTATAGGTCTGCGCCGTTACCCAGTTGCCAACGCTTTCGTCAGCAAATTTGCCAAAGTTAAGATTCAGCTTACGCGAACCATTGGCAGGAATCTTGCACAGCGGAAACTTTACCGGTCTGCCGGTAAACTGCTTCTGCTCGCCATTTTTATCTGTGTAGGTAACACGCATAATAAAGTCGTTCAGCTTAGTGATAGCTACGTCATTACGCTTGTTGACAAAAGTGCCTGTTACACACAGTTCGCCGCCGTTAACCCATACTTTGGAAGTTGTCCAATCCAAAATCATTTTGTCACTCGATACCTCCGCACCGGCAAGTGCTGGACACATCAGGGCCAAAATTAAGGTCAGCAGCATAAATATCCTTTTCATAGCTCCTCCTTTCTCTCGTAATTCTTGAGCATACTGGGAAAAAATTTATTTTCATAAAAGCATCTGACCAAGCTATCCTTGTTCCGCTTGTCAGATGTTAATATGCAAGAATAGTAAATATACTTCATACAAATATTGCAGTCAAAATAAAAGCGCCTTGCCGTACTGTGACAGCAAGACGCACTTATCCCCGGGAAAGCGCAATCCTGTACATCGCAGGTTGTTTGAAAGGCCCTATATCAGGCAGTTCTTCTGGCTCTGCTTCACTGCCAGCCTTGTCTTCCCGGTTTCCCAGTGACTATATAAGGCCAGCTCCACATTACAGCTGCGGGACAGCACAGGTTTTGCACCTGTTTACCTATTAAGTATAAATACACCTGATACGCTTTTATTCTCTTTTTCTCTCGTTAGGTTCTTAAATTTCTATCTGTTATACGCTATTGTATATTCAGCTCTTCGTAATTTAAGATACTGACAGATAAAAATTAGCAAATTATTAATTATGTATATTTGTTTTTTTACTATTTTGAGTTTACTTTAATTACAAAACAGTTTACAGTTAGTATTATAGCACGTTATTCACAAAAACGTCAAGAAAAAAGTGTACAAAGAGCTCTCTCTGTACACAAATAAAGGACTCCGTAATTTTAAAACGAAGTCCCTAATGTTCAAAGCATTATTATATTGTGATTACACGTCAACTAACCTACAACTATATTCTTGCTCTGACGTAATATAGCTCGCCAGCTATCATACAGCTATAAAAATTTTTTATATATTTAATTTTCCAGCATCAAAAAACGCTGCAAAGCCTGCTCCACAATTTTATTTAAGGAAATATTGTTCTGTAATGCGCAAATCGCCGCCTGCCTTACGGCCGACGGCGCTTGCTTCTTTCCCTTATTTTTAGTTCTTTCCCTTATTTTTCCAAAAAATCTTTCCCTTATTTTGGATGTTATCAAAGCCGGCTTATCTGTTTTTCTGGCGCCGGCCCTTAGCAAAATAATATATACAGGGGCGATTTTCTAATATATTTTCTCTTTACCCCGTACTGCCAACTGTTTACTAACCACTAAACACTATTCACTGATAACTATTAATCACTAATCACTTCTCCGCGCGGTTGATAGCGCAGATGATGCCACGCAGCGCTGCCACGTTGATGTTGGAGTGAATGCCTACACCGAAGATATGGCCATTGTTTTTCTGCTTCAGCTCAATGTAGCAAATACCCTTCGCATCAGAACCCTTGGAAATTGCATGCTCATGATAGTTGACGAATTCGTAGCCATTAATTCCGACACCGTTGAGTGCCTGGAAGAAGGCATCGATAGGACCGTTACCTACACCAACTACACTCTTTTTTTCGCCAGCAACCGAAATTTCACCTTCAAAACGGCTGTGGATGCTGCCGTCAGCTTCATTAAGCTCGGTGAAACGATGACGCAGCAGCTGATATTTACCGGCAAAGTCGATGTATTCCTTGCGGAAGAGCTGCACAATCTGCTCGCTGGAAAGCTCGTCGCCGTATTCGTCAGCAGCAGCCTTCACGATATTGCCAAATTCAGGATGCATTTCCTTAGGCAGATTGTAGCCGACGGTATGCTGCAGCACGAAGGCAGCGCCGCCCTTACCGGACTGGCTGTTAATGCGGATAACAGGCTCGTATTCACGATGGATATCCGCCGGGTTAATCGGCAGATACGGTACCTCCCAATATTCTGTACCGCTGTTTTTCATGTATTCATAACCCTTGCGGATAGCATCCTGATGCGAACCGCTGAAGGCGGTGAAGGCCAGCTCACCGGCGTACGGCTGACGCTCAGGCACATGCATTTTTGTGCATTCCTCATAAACCTTTTTGATGTCAAGAATATGCGAGAAATCCAGCTCGGGATCAACATTTTGCGTAAACATGTTGAGGGCTACAGTTACGATATCCAGGTTACCGGTACGCTCGCCGTTACCGAACAGCGTACCTTCGATACGGTCCGCACCGGCCAAAAGTGCCAGCTCGGCGCAGGCAACGCCCGTACCACGGTCATTATGCGGATGCACGCTGACTATTGCTGCTTCACGGTTTTTAATATGACGGCAGAAGTATTCAATCTGATCGGCATATGTATTCGGCGTACACATTTCAACAGTAGAGGGCAGGTTGAGGATAATCGGGTTTTCTTTTGTCGAGCCCATTTCCTGCATTACAGCCTCGCAAATTGCCACAGAGAAATCTATTTCCGTACCGGAAAAGCTTTCCGGAGAATATTCATAGCGGATATTCATACCGCTGCGGGCAACCTCTTCTTCCGTCAGCTGGCGGATAAGGCGTGCGCCCTGCACAGCAATATCGGTGATACCGTCCATATCCTTGCCAAAAACAATTTTACGCTGCAGTGTTGAAGTAGAGTTATAAAAATGGATGATAACATTCTTAGCACCGCGTACTGCCTCAAAGGTTTTGCGGATAAGCTCTTCACGCGCCTGCACCAGAACCTGTACGGTTACGTCATCAGGAATATGTCCGCCTTCAATCAGGGTACGCAGAATTTCGTACTCTGTTTCCGAGGCGGAAGGAAAGCCAACCTCGATTTCCTTAAAGCCGCAATCTACCAAAGTGTGGAAAAAGCGAATTTTTTCCGGAATACCCATCGGTGTTACCAATGCCTGGTTGCCGTCGCGCAAATCAACACTGCACCATACAGGTGCTTTAGTAATCGTTTTATCAGGCCATTGACGGTCGGTAATTTTTATTTGTTCAAACGGAATATATTTTTTCTCCTGCTGCATGATTAATTTCCCCCTAGCTTTTCTTAGCGATTATAAACAAAAATCCCCGTCCCTAACCTGTGTTTTTTATAACACAATTAGGGGCGGGGAACAATTCCACGCTGTACCACCCTATTTCAACAGCACTTCAGCAATGCTGTCCTCTCAGCCTCCAACAAGGCCTTTGCCTGTAACGTGACCACACGTCCTTCCCTACATATCGGAAAGGCAACTCCGGGATCAGTATGCATATAACCATTGACATCGCTTTACACCAGCCAGCGACTCTCTTAGCCCATCCGGTCATATCTTCTTCCCTTCACCGTTTTTTTAGGGACGATATTTGATTCGTTGAATGCTATTATACGCATTCCGCTTTTAATTGTCAACACTATTTCTAAAATTAATTTTTTAACAACAATATTGTAAACAATGTAACAGCGTTTAGTGTGCTTCTATCCATAAGAACTTATCCACAGCTTATGTGTTTTACCCACAGATTATCAACAGAGTTATCAACAACTGTGCATAACTTTACCTGCTGCTGATAAGCTTACGAAGTAAATCAACAACAATGATTGAAGTGCCAAACAGGATAACAACGCCCCACTCATGCGCATTCAGTGGTGTTGTACGCAGTACGCGCCCACCAACAAAGGTTAGCAGCACCTGAATTGCAACAATCAGCGCCATTACCTGTAAGAAGCCCTTGTTCAGGCTGATATTCTTTAACAGGTTCAAACCGTCAGTACGCACATTAAAGCCATTGGCTACTGCCATAAAAATGTAGGCGCAGAAGAAGCCCGTGTAGGTATAGATATGGTTATCAGCATCACGGAACAGATGGTCGACCCACGCGCTCTTGTAAAAGGCAATACCGACAATAGTCATATACAGGCCGCTGATAATAACGCTCGTAAGCATCTTTTTGCTGACAAGCGGCGCACTGCGGCGTTTCGGCGCCTCGCGCAGATACTGCGCCAGTGCCGGTTCACCACCGAAGGCGAGCGCAGCTAGGGTATCCATTACCAGATTAATCCACAGAATCTGCGTAATCGTCAACGGCTCATCGATATTGATAAAGGGAGCAATAAAGTTAATAGCCACAGCTGAGAAGTTAATCGTCAGCTGGAAAACAATAAATTTGCAGATAGAATTGTAAATCGTTCTTCCGTACAAAATCGCCTGTTTGATGCTCAGGAAGTTATCGTCCATGATAACGATATCGCCTGCTTCCTTGGCTACCTCTGTACCGCTGCCCATAGCAAAGCCTACATCAGCCTTTTTCAGTGCCGGAGAATCGTTTACGCCATCACCGGTCATACCGGTTACAAGATTCAAATCCTGCGCCAAACGCACCAAACGCGATTTATCCATCGGCAGAGCACGTGCCACTACACGCAGATGCGTCAGCTTAGCTTTGACCTCATCATCGCTCATCTGTGCCAGCTCGTCGGAGGTCCAGACTACATCCTCCGCACTTTGCAGCAGGCCTGCATCCTTAGCAATGGCAACCGCTGTTTCTTTACGGTCACCGGTAATCATTACTACCTGCACACCGGCCTGCTGTACAGCCTTAATAGCCTCCACTGCTTCCGGACGCACGTCGTCACGGATGGCAACAACACCGGCAAGCGTCAGTCCTTTATCCGGCAGGTTATCAGCAGGTACTCCCTCATACGTACACAAGGCCAGCATTCTTATCGCCTGTCCTGCAAGCTCCAGCATTCTGTTATCCAGAGCTGCTTTCATCTCATCAGTCAACAGCAAACGGTAGCCATCTTTTGACCAATACCAATCGGTAGCCTGCAGCAGCTTTTCCGGTGCGCCCTTAATGAGGCAATATGCTGCGCCGCCATCAGCGGGAGCAACCTGCGCCCAGGAATATTTATTGGCGCTGTTGAACGGAATAAAGCGTTGGCGCTGCGGCAGCTGCGGTAAACGATAAGCACCGACATAATTATTTAATGCTGCTTCTGTCATATTACCGCCGACAATCTTGCCGTCGGTAACGGTAGATGATGTATTGATCAGAACCTGCTGACAAGTCAGCTCCTTAAGACGTGCAGGCAATGATGTAAAATCAGTAATTTCCTGTAAATCGCCGGTTAAGAAGCGTACTACCTCCAGCTGTCCTTTAGTAATCGTGCCTGTCTTATCGGTAAACAGCAGGTTTAAGCTGCCTGCAGTTTCAATGCCGACAAGCTTACGCACCAATACATGGTCATGCAGCATTTTGCGCATATTGAGCGAAGAAACTATCGCAATCATCAACGGCAGGCCTTCCGGTACCGCCATAACAATAATAATAATCGCCAAGATTACAGCCTGCACCAAATCGGCAATTACTGTTGTCATATCGGCAAAATAAGCTGCAAAGCTTCCTGCCAGATATATCTTATGCAGTATTACCGCAACGGCTATCAGTACACCGCCGGCATAACCGAATTTACTTATCTGCTCTGCCAGTCCTTTCAGTTTAAGCTTCAGCGGACTGTCACGTTCTTCATCCTTCAGCTCCTGCGTCAGTTGGCCGTAAACGGAATTATCACCGATCTTCACAGCCTGCATCACAGCGGTGCCTTCTACCACAACGCTGCCACGGAACAGCTTATGTTCATCCAGAAAATCAATTTTACCGTCATCCCATTGGAACTCAGCAGGTGCAACAGTTTTTTTAGCTTCCTCACTTTCACCGTTCAACGCTGCCTGATCCAGCTTCAGGGTTCCTTCCAGCAAAATACCGTCTGCCGGTATTTTATCGCCGGCCTCTAAAATAATTGCATCACCGACTACAACATCATCAATAGCAATTTCATGTGGCTCGCCGTCACGCCATACCTTGCAGCGGATACGGCTGGCCTCCTCCTGCAGCTTTTGAAAGGCATTCTCATTGCTGTATTCGGACCAGGTAGAAACAAAGGTTGCCAAAATAATTGCCAGAAAAATACCTATTGTTTCAATCCAATCGCCATGACCAAGATACACGAAAAAAGCATTTACCAGCAACGCTACTACCAGTATGCGGATAATAGGATCCTGAAAATTACCCAGCAGCTTGCTCCAAAATGTTTCCCGCGGCGGCTGCGTCAACGTATTATCACCGTACTTGCGCCGTGACTCTTCAATCTGCTCCTTGCTTAAGCCATATTTACTCATTTTCTTCCTCCTTTGACTTTACGTCTGCTACTTGTCGAAAATTGCGGTAAATCGTGCAAGTACACTCTTCACCTTATATTATATATTAAAAAAGGGCGAGACAATGCTGTAAAATAAAAATATTTTACAACAAAGTCTCGCCACTTAATTACAAAGCCGGATTCTTCCGAATCGTACTGACGGCAGTGTAAACACCAGCCCTAAAGCTTGTGCCGGCTACTCCCCTTATTTAAGAAAGTACCATATTTTTTTATTCAGCTTATTCAGCCCAAACAGCTTTCATCAGCTTAGGATATTCAGAGTTGAGGTGGTCAACAATAACATCGATTACTGCATGAATCATTTGCGGTACGAATTGATCATCGGTAGAAGGAATGCAGCTTTCAATGATGATGTTGCCTGCTTCATCAGCATAATATTTGAATACCTTGTAGTTTTCGTTCAGAGCGTTCAAGTGTTCCAGAACTGCAGCTTTATTAGCTTCTTTAACCAAGCCTGCGCCTACGCGAACCTGCAGCATTACATAAATGCTGTCATCAATTACTAACATGGTCGGCAGATTTTGACCTTGGATGCCGATAGCGGAACGGAAAACAACAGGATGCATGAAGGATTCTTCCGGAACCTCGTCTGCTTTCGGAACTTCGAAAACATCGCTCCAGTTAATTTTATTTTCCTCAAGGAACTTTTGATACACTTCAGCTTTCTTATTCATCATAAGACCTCGCTTTCATCGTTATAATACTATTATACACTATTATCACTATGTGCGTACTTTTTTTATTAGTAAATATGTTTTCTTTACATAAAATTCACAGCTTATTCGGCCTTTAATTTGAGCGCAAAATCATAACCATACTTTTCCGCAGCCTCAATTTCAGCCTGCTGCGGTGTCCACTTGCAATTAAATCCGGGTTCTACTGCATCAAAGCAGCTTTTTGCGAGAAGCTCTTCCATATCCTTCTGCGCACCACCTGCCCAACCAAAGGTACCGAAGGCTGCAGCCTTTTTACCTTTAGCGCCAAGGCCTTTAAGATAAATCAGCAAAGAGCCCATATTCGGCAGCATGCTGCAATTGAGCGTTGAAGATCCTGCCAAAAAACCGGAGGCGGTAAAAAGCTCTGCTGCTACCGTACTGTTGGGTGTAGCACCCATTTTAAATACTTTAACAACAATGCCGGCATTAGCTGCACCGCGCGCAATCGCCCGCGCCAGCTTTTCCGTACCGCCCCACATGCTGTCATAAGCAATAACAAGGCTGCCGTCCTGTACGCCGCTGCCCCATTCGCTGTAGCAGCGCAGGATATCGGCAATATGCTCGGTCCAGATAACGCCATGGGAAGGCGCAATCATTTTAATATCAAGACCGCCAAGCTTTTTCAGCGCATTGCCAATCAGCTTTGCATAAGGCCAGAGAATATTGGCAAAGTATTTTTTTGCTTCGTAGAATAACTCGTCCTGATTTACTTCAGAATCAAAGCGCTTGCTGGTAGCGTAATGCTGACCAAAGGCATCATTGGAAAAAAGAATTTTATCATGCTCACTATAGGTAGCCATACTGTCAGGCCAATGGAGCATTGCCATAGAAGCGAAGGTCAAGGTGCGCTTGCCGATATTTAAGGTTGCTCCGTCCTTAACAACCTCAAAAGCAAAAATATCTCCGTAATGCTGAATAGCCTCTTTTTTGCCTTGCATCGTAATATAGAACTTTGCTTTGGGGCAAGCCTTGGCTAACACAGGCATAGCACCGGAATGGTCAGGCTCAACATGGTTGATGACAATATAGTCAATGGAATCCAACGGTGTTACCTTGCTGATATTGGCAAGCAGCTCTTCGGTAAAAGGCGCTTTAACCGTATCAATCAAGGTGATCTTTTCATCCATAATCAGATAAGAGTTATAGGTTGCACCTCTCTCTGTTTTGTAGCCGTGAAAATCACGCACAGCCCAATCCTGAACACCAACGTCATAAATGTTTTCTGCAATTTGTAATGGGAACATAAGAAAACCTCCTTACAATTTTTCAAGAGTAACCTGACGAGTTGATTTATTTAAGCGTAAAACAAGCTCGTGATATTTATTCAGCGTACTACGATGACCGACACTTACAACAGTAGTCTGCTGTAAACGCTCCTGTAGCAGGCTGTACATATTCGCCTCAGTATCTTCATCCAAAGCAGAGGTTGCTTCATCCAGGAAAAGCCACTGTGGCTGCTGGATATGAGCACGTACAAAGGCCAAACGCTGCTGCTCACCGACTGAAAGCACATGGCTCCAATCAGCTTCCAAATCAAGCTTATCCTTAAGATAACCAATCTGGCACAAATCCATCAGATAAATCAATTCAGTATCATCTATAGGTTTATTTCCCGGGTAATTAAGTGCAGCACGCAGAGTGCCTAAAGGCAGATAAGACCTCTGCGGAATAAACATCAGCTTATCACGCTCCGGCAAAAAGATTTTGCCGTCGACGAATGGCCAGATACCGGAGATAGCACGCAGCAAGGTACTTTTACCGCTGCCGCTGACACCCTTAATCAAAACATTATGCCCCGGATGCAGTGTAAAGCTGATATTTTCCAGGAGTGGCTTTCCGTCCGGCAAATTAATCTGCATATTGTTGACCTCAACAACATCGGCAGCAGCAAAGCGTTCCACATGAAAGCGTTCCGCCTGCTGATAAACATCATGCATATGATGGCCGAAGCAAGTTAAACGCATTACAACAGCCTGCCATTGAGCGATGCTGCTGTACATATCGACAAAATACGAAAGCGAATCCTGCACGCGGCCAAAGGCACTGGCAACCTGCATCAGTCCGCCAAGTGTTACTTCTTTCGTAAGATAACGGTTCATGGCTACAACAAAAGGAAAAATTATAGCGATTTGCGAATAACCGGAATTTAAAAAGACAAGCTGCTTCTGTTTATTAACCAGCTTCCAGAAGTTATCCAAAAGCATTTTAAAGCGTTGTTTGAATACACTGCCTTCCTGTGCTTCACCACGGTAGAAGGCAACGCTTTCCGCACTTTCACGCAGGCGAATCATACTGAAACGGAAATCTGCTTCATATTTCTGTTGGATGAAATTGATTTTTACCAGCTTACGACCGACAATGTGGGTAATATAGGTACCGATTACAGAATAAAGCAACGATGCCCACAGCATGTAGCCGTTAATCGTCCACGTTTTACCCATAAAGGTAAAGCTAAGACTGCCGGAAAGATTGTATAAAATGACAACAAAGGATGCAAACGTACAAAATGCCTTGAGGATACCTATGCCAAAGCTTAAAGTCATTTCGACAAACTGACGCACATCCTCACTGATACGTTGGTCAGGGTTATCAGTATCCTTACCGAACATCTGCAAATTATAATAGGTTTTGTTTTGCAGCCAGATGTCAATAAAGCGTGTCGTCAGCCAGCGACGCCAATTTAAAATAAGCGTCTGCTGTAAATAATATGAGTATACTGCCAATAAGATATAAATGGCAGCTAGCCACGAAAAATGAATAAGCTCGTCAAAAATCTTCTTTGCATCATAGTTTTGTAATGCACTGTAAAAGCTGTTGTTCCACTGGTTAAGCAGAACAAGCATATAAACCACGCCGAGTGTCAGCGCTATAATACAGCCTAATAAAAAGAAAGCCTTTTTCTTCTCTTCTGATTGCCAATAGCTTTTCGTAAGATACCAGACATCCCTAAAAAACTGTCTGGTTAAATTAAAACGTTGCATATACTCAAGACTCCTCTTGTATAGAAATGCTATTCAATTCTTGAACAGTTCCTTTTTATTATACTATAAATATTAGTCTTAGAGTATCGCCAGCAATAAAATTTACATTTTAGATACAAAAAAGAGCTCACACTAATGTGTGAGCTCTTGAAGTTAGCTAATGATTATTTGCCAACAGGACCAATCATAGCCAGCATGGTACCTGCAGCAACTGCAGTACCGATAACGCCTGCTACGTTAGGACCCATAGCGTGCATCAGCAGGAAGTTAGCCGGGTTAGCTTTCTGACCAACTTTTTGAGATACACGAGCAGCCATAGGAACTGCGGAAACGCCAGCGGAACCAATCAACGGGTTGGTCTTGCCACCGTCTACCATGCACATCAGCTTACCGAAGATAACGCCCATAGCAGTACCAGCTACGAATGCAACCAGGCCCAGAACGATGATCAGCAGAGTCTTAGCGTTCAGGAAAGACTCTGCGCTCATGGTCAGACCGGTACCGGTAGCCAGCATAATGGTTACGGTGTT
>NZ_GL830856.1 GCF_000188175.1 Phascolarctobacterium succinatutens YIT 12067
GCTAGCGTAAAGTTTTTGTAGGAAAAACGGGAAATAAAAATGAAAGAGAACACCAAATTGTGTTATGATTAAGTGACCAAACAAAAACAAATACACAATGGAGGTGTTCTCTTTGCATACTAGTATACAACGTTTTGTCGCATTTGGCACTTATAATTTGCAAAAAGCTATTGAAAAATTTATTTCCCATCCGGAAGACATAGCTAGCTTTGTTAACGATGTTCAACAAGAAGTTCTGAAGTTTGGTCTGGATATTATTTCTGAGACGTTGGAGGATTGCAACCAATTCCTCGTAGAAAGTGAAGCAAGAAAGCAGAAATGGCATGTAGTTCGTACTGACTTGAAGCAGCTACTTACTTCCATGGGACCAATTATATTTCATAAAACTCTATTTAAACATAAGGCAACTGGCAAGAGCGAGTATCTTTTAGATAAATATCTAAAGATAGAGAGCCATGAACGTATTAGTGAGGACGCCAAGGCATGTATCCTTAAAGAAGCTTCTCAGACCTCTTACCGGAAAGCAGGTGAAAACGCCAGCATTCTGGATATGGTGAGCAAACAGGCCGTTATGGACATAGTCCATGAGTTGCATTTCCCCAAAGAGAAATATAGCGGGGAGAAAAAGGTAGTAAAATACCTTTATGTAGATGCTGACGAGGACCATATTGCATTACAGAAGGCAGGAGAATTGCATTCTACAATTACCAAAATGGTATATGTCTACGAAGGCATAGAGTCTGAATATCCTGGAAGCAAACGCAGGAGATTAGTAAATCCACACTACTTCTGTGGCCTATATTCAGGCAAGGAGAATAAAAGGTTATGGGTACAAGTATATAGATATATTGAACAACATTATGATTTAGATAAGATAAAAAGAATTTATATAAATGCGGATGGAGGTATGTGGATAAAAACAGCCTTGTCACACCTAGATAAGTCTAAATATGTTTTGGATGGTTTTCATCTTAACCAAACCCTGTTTAGGATGACAGCATGCCTTAAAGGAGCAGCAGGAGACGCAAGAAGTAGAATTTGTTCTCTGATTGCAGCAGGAAAACCAAAAGAATTGCAGAAATTAGTAAAGAAAATAGCAGAAGGAACGGATACCAAAGCGGATGAGAAGAGGCTATTGGATGGTCTAGATTATCTTCTGAATAATTTCAAAGCTGCCCAAGCTAGATTAAGTAGGGCCAAAGGACTGGTGGCATGCAGCGCAGAAGGGCATGTGAGCCATGTATTGAGCGCTAGAATGAGTAGTAGGCCAATGGCGTGGAGTTTGGTAGGTGCTGATGCAATGGCAAGGCTCAGAGCATACAGCTTGAACGGCGGAAAGATGATAGATCTTGTTAGATTCCAAAAGAAGCCTATTGAAATCGAAGAAGATGAGATTTGCTTTACACCACAACAAATGATTGCTTTTGAAAACAAAGCTCGCAGACCCTATGGTAAATATTTTGATGGAATTCAGTGTGGAGTAAGCTCCCAGACCATTAAAAAGATGTGGTTCCAACACCAAGTTAGACTTTGAGAATGCTTGGCGGCCCTCGAATGGTATGCCAAGCTCGAATAACTTAATTAGTAAGACAAAATTGGTGGAGTCTGTCCTTTTGATTCCTACAGTAAACTGACGCGGCC
>NZ_GL830857.1 GCF_000188175.1 Phascolarctobacterium succinatutens YIT 12067
CGCCATGCGATAGTGTCCCAAGAAGCAAGCTCAAAGAGCGCAGCTGATTGGTTTGACACGAACCGCTAAGCAAGGGTACGTAACTTTCTCTTACCGTCTGACAAATTTTACCGAAGCTTCGTCCTGGTTCCACACGAAATTTGCGTTGTGCCCTAAGGCACGGGAAAATTGCTTCTGACTGGAACGATATTTAATTGCGACGCAGATACTCGTTCCCGAAGTCAATAAACCTCAATATCGCCTTCAGTTCATTCTACATTTATCCGCCAGCAGCATCTTCTTAAACTCGCCCACCAGATACAGGCTGCCGCAAACACATACAACACCGTCAGTGCCTGCCCCGCGGATAGCAGCATCATACGCCGTAGCAAGATTAGTCTCCGCCACAGCATTGCTGCCCACCAGCTTCGCCAAATCCGCAGCCTCCGCAGCACGCGCACCCTCATCGGCACGCACGGTATAAACAACATCATCCTGATTAATCAGCGTTTTGATAACACCGCTCATATCCTTGTCCCCCATCATACCAAAGACAAACTGCACCTGCTTGCCGGGATAATATTTATCCAAAGCATTACGCAGAGCCTTGGCACCGTCAGGGTTATGCGCACCGTCCAGAATAATATCCGGGTTCTTGTGAATGCGCTCCAAACGTCCCGGCCAAACGGTATTGGCCACGCCCACATGCAGCGCCAGCTCGTTAATGCGGTCATCCTGCTTGCTCACCAGCTTGGCAGCCACAATAGCTACGCTCGTATTCTTAATCTGATGCTCGCCCGGCAGCTTGATTTCATAATCGGAATGATAAAAATCGCCTGCATGCAGCGTAAAGGCCTGGCCCTCCATCGAGCTTTTTACCTCCGTGCCGTGAAAAGCCTTGCCGTAAAGATAAACAGGCGCTTCCTTAAACATAGCCAGGCTTACAATAGGACCAAGAGCTTCATTGCCCTCGGCAGCGGTAACCAGAGGCACCTTCTCCTTGATAATGCCTGCCTTCTGCATAGCAATGCGCTCCAGCGTTTTGCCGCAGCGGTCGGTATGGTCCAGCGCAACATTGGTAATAACGCTGACCACCGGCGTAATTACGTTGGTGGAATCCCACAGGCCGCCCATGCCTACCTCAATAACGGCGTAATCAACCTTCTGCAGATAAAAATATAAAAACGCTGCAGCCGTCAAAATCTCAAACTGCGTCGGCTGCTCGCAGACGCCCTTTTTGACAACGCTGTCAGCAGCAACCTTTACCGCAGTAATTGCCATAGCAAAATCCTCGTCGCTGATATCCTTGCCGTTGAGGTTAATGCGTTCGTTGTACTTCACCAGATGCGGGGAAGTAAACTTGCCCACCTTCAGGTTTGCTGCCAGCAAAATACTCGTAATCATGCTGGTAACAGAGCCTTTACCGTTAGTGCCGGTTACATGCACTGTTTTAATCTTTTGCTCCGGGTTTCCCAGCTCACGCAAAAGTCCTTCAATACGCTCCATACCGAGCTTAATGCCAAATTTGCCCAGGCTGTCTAAATATGCCAGGCTTTCTGTATAATTCATTGTGCTTACGCCTCCATTAATAATTAACTAACAGTTTATTATAACATAGTTTTGCGCACTGCGTCTTGCGAAAAGCACAAAAATAGCCGCTGCGTCCCCAAGGACGAGCGACTATTTTGCTAAGCGAAATACTTATACATTATATATAGCAGCTTTTAGCTGCCAATGCAAGCCTACTGCTGTAAAGGGTCGTCCCCGTATTGGTTCGGCCCCTCCGTTCCCTTGAAGAACAGAAGATAAAGGCAGAAGAAAAGGTTAACCAGCGGCACAATCAAAAGCAGCATCCACCAGCCGCATTTATCCAAATCATGCAAGCGGCGCACGCCCATCATAATATTAGCTGCCAGCTGGAATATACCAAGCACAAAAGCGACAATCGAAAAGAGAGGATCCAGAGCGCCGAAAGTATCGGCTGCAAAGGACCAAATTCCCTGCACTACAAAAAGCACAATTGACAGGAAAAAGCTTCTGTAAATATATGACTTGCGGTTCAAGCGTCCCTCAGACGTAAAGAACAGCTCCTTGAAAACAGCTTCCTTATCCGCACTGCTGTCCTTAAACAGCAGGTCCAGGCCTTCGCCAAGATTCAAAAACTTCTTGCCTGCTCTCGGCGGTGTATTATAAGCGGCAGAACCGTTATCATCATTGCTGCCAAAACGTTCATCCGCAAACTTTTGCTGATTATCGGCAGCAAAATTATTATAGGTATTTGCCTGACCATCGGTATTATGATTTACCTGCGCAGCATCAGCCTTAGCTCCCGACTCAAAATTATCATGGCTGTCGCAAATGCTTTTTTTATAGCTTGCATCGGCACCAGAAGCAGCACCGGCTGCACCAGCAGCTCCGGCAGCCGCGGCAATTCCGCCTGCTCCCTCCTGCGGCTTTTGCTCCTGCTCCAGCTTTTGTCCGCAATTCTCGCAAAATTTGGTACCTGGTTTAATTTCACTTCCGCAATTAGTACAGAATTTAGCCATTTTCATCGCCCCCTTTTTTTTATTGTAACCCAAGAAGCACTGCAATTCAAGAGAGTAAAAAGCGTACAGCGCCAAACTTTCACAGCTTGTTCGTTGTACACTTTCCTTTATATATGTTAAAATATTTTTATGGTGCTTCCATAACGGTAGGCGGTTGCCCTCTGACGCGATAAATTCAGTTTCACTGAAAATCCCGCAAGAGGGAGGTGTTACTGATGGATATACTCGAAGTTATTGCTTTGCTGAGCTTATGCATAGCTTGCATTAAATTAGGTATGGAAATCAACAAAACGCAAAAAAATAACCGCCCAGTCCTGAGAAAACTAACGGTTATTTTTTTATAACTTATCTTTTTAGGGCAACCGTCTATCGGAAGCACCATTTCTATATTTATAATAGCACAGATACAAGCTTTTGGCAAGTTTAGGCAGGCCTACTTGCCAAAGCTGCGCAAATACTCCTTCAACAAAAAAATGAGCCTATTTCTGGGTACTGACAACAATTTCATGAGAATATTTTTGGCATTTATTACAATTTCATGAGCCTATTTTGAGGTACTCACTACATTTTCATGAGGACATTTTAATATCCGCCAACTCCATACCGTACACATGCAAAAAACCGTACAGCCCCAAATCCTTGTGTGGCAAGGGGGTGTACGGTTTTGTACGGTTTTGTACGGTTTGTACGGTTTTATCAGAGAGTCTTCAGGTATTCCAGGCGCTCGTTAATCGCAGCCTTTTTACCGTTCAGCTCTTCAGCCTTAGCCTTCTCTTTTTCGATAACAGCCTCAGGTGCTTTAGCCAGGAAGCCGGCGTTGCCCAGCTTACCTTCAACACGGCTCAGCTCCTTGTCGATAGCAGCCAGCTCTTTATTCAGGCGGGCATTTTCCTTCTCGACATCAATCAGGCCTGCCAGCGGCAGATAAACCTCAATGCCTGCTACAACTGCAGCCATAGCATTTCCCGGTTTAGCAGCATTGTCAGCCAGCACAGTCAGCTCGCTGATAGCGCCCATCAGGTGTATGTAGTCGGCGTTAGCCTCAATGCCGTCCTTCAGGTCGGCAGCAACCAGCATGGTTGCCGGAACCTTCTTTCCGGGCGGTACGTTTACTTCTGCACGCATGTTACGGATAGCCTTAATGCTTTCCATAATTGCGCCCATCAGACGCTCAGCCTCGTCGTCCATCAGAGCTTCGTCAGCCTCAGGCCACTTGGAAATCATAATGCTTTCTGCTTCATGCGGCAGGCATTGGTAAATTTCCTCGGTGATGAACGGCATGTACGGATGCAGCAGTTGCATAGCGCTGGTCAGTACGGTTGCCAGAACATGCTGTGCGGTTGCACGCTCTTCGGCGTTTTCTTTATTATACAGACGCGGTTTAGCAAGCTCGATGTACCAGTCGCAAACCTCGCCCCAGATGAAGTCGTAAATCATGCGGCCTGCTTCGCCAAGCTCGAACTTCTCCAGCATTTCGGTAACGCTCTTAGCGGTGTGCTGCAGACGGGAAAGAATCCATTTATCTGCCAGAGTATACGGAGCCAGCTTAGCGTTGGCATCGTAGCCTTCCATGTTCATCAGAGCGAAACGGGAAGCGTTCCAGATCTTGTTGGCAAAGTTACGGGTTGCCTCAACGCGCTCCCAGTAGAAACGCATATCGTTGCCCGGGGTGTTGCCGGTAATCAGCATAAAGCGCAGGGTATCAGCGCCGTATTGGTCAATAACCTCCAGCGGGTCGATGCCGTTGCCAAGGGATTTGGACATCTTGCGGCCCTGGCTGTCGCGAACCAGACCATGGATAAATACCTTGTCGAACGGAATCTCATGCATGAATTCCATACCCATAATCAGCATACGTGCAACCCAGAAGAAGATGATATCGTAACCGGTTACGAGTACGCTTGTCGGATAGAATTGCTTCAGCAGCGGAGTTTTATCCGGCCAGCCCATGGTAGAGAACGGCCACAGAGCGGAGCTGAACCAGGTGTCCAGTGCATCCTCGTCCTGATGGATATGTGCGCTGCCGCATTTCGGGCAGACAGTCAAATCGGTACGGCTGGCGCTCATTTCGCCGCAGTCATCGCAGTACCATACAGGAATGCGGTGGCCCCACCAAATCTGACGGGAAATACACCAGTCACGGATGTTATCCATCCAGCCGGTATAGGTTTTGGTGAAGCGTTCCGGTACGAACTGAGTACGACCGTCTTCAACGCAATCAACAGCAGCCTTAACCAAAGGCTCCATCTTAACGAACCATTGGGTGGAAACCTGAGATTCAACAGCATGGCCGCAGCGTTGGCAGTGACCAACAGCATGGGAATGCTCTTCAACCTTAACCAGATAACCGTCAGCCTTCAAATCGGCAACAATCGCCTTACGGCATTCCTCACGAGTCATGCCTTCGTACTTGCCTGCTTCTTTAGTCATAATGCCGTCCATGCCGATAACAACGATGCTCGGCAGGTTGTGGCGGATACCCATCTCATAGTCGTTAGGATCATGGGATGGAGTAATTTTTACAGCGCCGGTACCGAATTTGGTATCAACATAGCTGTCGGCGATAATAGGAATAATTCTGTCGGTAGTCGGCAGACGCAGGGTTTTGCCAACCAAATCGCCATAACGCGGGTCTTCCGGGTTAACTGCTACAGCAGTATCGCCGGGCAGAGTTTCCGGACGGGTGGTAGCAATCATCAGGCTGCGGCCTTCTTCTTCAACTACCGGGTAGTTGATGTACCAGAGATGGCCCGGGTCATCCTTATGCTCAACCTCAATATCGCTCAGTGCGGTGTTGCAGTTTACGCACCAGTTGGTGATACGGGTGCCTTTGTAAATCAGGCCCTTTTCAAACAGAGTGCAGAAAACCTCGCGAACAGCCTTGGAGCAGCCCTCATCCATAGTGAAGCGCTTACGCTCCCAGTCGCAGGAAACGCCCAGATGCTTCAGCTGGTTGATAATGCGGTCGCCGTATTGCTCCTTCCATTCCCAAACGCGTTTCAGGAACTCTTCGCGGCCCAGGTCGTAACGAGTCTTACCTTCCTCTTTTTTGATAACCTCTTCAACCTTAATCTGGGTTGCCAGGCCTGCATGGTCGTAGCCGGGCATCCACAGGGTGTTGTGGCCCATCATGCGGTGCCAGCGGATTAAAATATCCTGCAGAGTATTATCCAGCGCATGGCCCATATGCAGCTGACCGGTGATGTTCGGTGGGGGGATAACAATACTAAAGGCGTCCTTGCCCTCTTCTACTTCGGCATGAAAATAACGATGCTCTTCCCAGAATTTATACCATTTCTTCTCTACGGAAGCAGGATCATAAACCTTAGGGATATTATGCTCTTCACACATAAAAAAATTCCTCCTTAAAATAAACAAGCCCTGTCCTTTACGGACAGGGCGAATAATCGTGGTACCACCTATCTTCCTCATGCTTTTTGCACAAGGCACTCAATGCACGTAACGTGTGCGCACGTTTTTGCCTACTGCAATGTTCAGCAAAACAGCTCCCGAGCTACACTCACCTCACCGCCACACAGCTTGCACCAACCGCTGCTTCTCTTTAGTGGCTTTACGGAGATAAGCCTCTCGTTCCTTGCCTGTAGATATTTTGTTATACTCTATATCTTAGCAAGGAACAGGTGGGATTGTCAAGAGGAGAAATAAAGCAATTATTCTCACTCCCATGTTTTTTCAGCAAGTATATTGGCTATTTCTTCTGTTGAAGGCAATTCATCAATTCCCAGCAATTTGTTTAAATCAAACACTTTAACAAATCGCGCTCCACCATACGAAGTCTTTTTATATTCCGTCTGGAAAAATTGCTCAACAAAAAAGTATTTATGCGGACATCTAAGCAAATTGTAACCATACTTTTTACCATCCTCTATAGCTTCAAGTATCGTCTGCTTACGTTCATCTGTTATTTCACCCTGTTCAGCACGATACAGTAATACATTATCTGCAAATTCAGTTACAATAACAGCATTCACCTTACCTATAGCTCTTACTGTCTTATCCGTATATAAAGCTATATATGGATAGTTTTGCGGACTGTGTGCTAACGTATCATAATAAACATTTGCTTTTTTGTTAAATTGGAATGTAGTCCCAGCACCATACATCTTCATATAAGTACTTCTAGCCGAATCTTCTTTTTCAATTACATTTTTCGTAGCAGGAAGTTCGACATTTTCGCTTTCAATTATATCTTTATCAGCAGAAAGGTTTTTATTTTCACTTTCAATTGCATTTTCTATAACGGAAAGAGTTTCACTATCACTTACAACATTACCTGCAAGAGCTTTTTGCAGCATCTGAAGATATTTTTCATCGCTAATACTCCAACAGCTAGGGTGATACAATGAAATAACATTGATTTGCTTATCTAATCGAATATAATTTTCTAACAGCCAGCGTACTCCATCTCCACAACACACTATTAATTCAGGAGAAATTAATTCTATCTCTTGGCTGATAAATTCAGCATACCGTTTTACATATTCCTCTAAAGTTTTCCATACGCAACCAACAAACCCTCCACGCTTATTCAAATTTATAACTGCAACAGAACGCAAAGCGGTATGGTCTTTATTTATCGTCTTAAAATCATCATTAAAAATAGCATTAGCCAGCATAGCAAGACGCTTAGAGAAAATCGTTTCCGGCACTTCACCATAAGCTACCCTGCGATGCCAAAACATAACAGTTTCAGCATTTTTAGTAGCCGCTTTATCATCATCGTGTTCACCATACCAATAAGCTTCTTTAGCAATAAACAAAATTCTTGGCGAACTTTTAGCAAAACTTTCTTCGTTAATTATCCCATCAGGTAAAAAAGCATTACCAGGTACATTCCCGGTAATATAGTCTGTATTAACTTCGCATTTATGTGCTAATTTCCACAGAGGCAATAATTCTTCAACACCAGAGCAAGCATTAATATGCTTCTTTTGAAATGGAAATTCAAAGTTGTTAGGGTTATTTGTGTCAGACATACCCTTAACCTCCAAAACTTATATTACGTCAATAATTCTCATTATCGCTGTCAGTGTCCTGTTTAAAATCTTCAGCATAATTATCAAAATGATAGCCATCTTCAAAAGTAGCTAAATCCGCACGATTATTAGTAATTTCTTTAGCTGCATTATAATCTGTCATCATTGATTCCACTTCGTTATAAGCTTTATAATACGCATCATTAACTAAGCTATAATCTTTTTGTTTTTTAGCTACACGCTTACTCTCATTATTATTTTCACTTAATATTCTATTAAATTCTAAAGTACGAGTTTCTTTATTATTAGGATTATAGCGATCTTTCTTCAAAGCAGACACAGCATAAGCATCTGTTTTGGCAATAGGACTAGAGCTAGGAAGCTCAGTTGCTCTAGTATTATCACAAATAGAAGAATTATCTTGCTCAGGCTTCATTTTCTTAGCAGAATCGAATGCAATCAACGCAACGAATATAATTGGCGCTAAAAAAAGAAAAATTAAACACGGACCTATTCCTGACATGAGCTATACCTCCAACAAGAATATTTTTAATTCATCTTAATTTGCATTATACTACACACGTTATGGCAAAAACGGCACAGCTACCCCAAGCTCTTTCTCCCTAGCCATCTCCCAAATCAAAGGCATATTATTACTTTCCCCTATAATATCCATTATCACTCCATGCTGACCACAAGTCATACATTTCTACATAATGTTCTTTGATAAATCCTTGTATTTTACGTACATCCAAATCATTTAACGTACCTTGCTTCATCAGTTCTGTATCGCCGTTACCTTTTACAATAAACTTTGCTGAACCCGCTTCTGAAAGTCTTTTATCACTAGCATGTACATGCATACATTCAATAATGCACTTATTTGTAAAATAAAGATAATATCCGCAAACTTTAAAATCAAAGTACTTTGGCATAATCCTTCTCCATATACTTCACATTAGCCTGATAAAGCTTGTTGACTTTATACGCTTCGATATCATCCATATTAGTTTCTACAAGCTCATGATTATAGAAATAAGCAGCATGATCAGGCTTATGCAAATTTATAACAGTTACACCCTCGCCCCTATCAATAAACGCATATCCTTGAACGATAACCTCAGCAGCATCTGCTAATTTTTGAACATCAGCCATAACGCACCTCCACTTTTTTTATCGGCGCTAAAAATTTCTTAGCATTAAAATATAAGTTATCCAGCATGGGAAGTAAATCAATATAGTCTTCAACCACACCTAACTTTTCGTGCAAACAATCAACAACAATGTATCCATATGGAGCATCCCATTCTTTAACTTTTAAATATTTCACTAACCTATCTGATGTTTTAAAACGAAAATCATAACCACCATAAGAAAAAGTCGTAAACCCATCTTTGTTGCTCAAATAAGCTGTATCTTTGTTCTCCATATTTTCACCACCTCATAAATTGCTGATCAGCTCTACTCAAATTATATCACACGAATAACTTTTTGATAACTATTTACCACTTCAAAAAGCCGCCACGCTCACGCGCAGCGGCTCACAGCAGTTCACTTATCTCACCGCCACATATACTGCTTTTCATCGGCAGCTTGTTAAGATAAGCATTTCTTTCTTAGTAAATACCATAACACCATTGCAAAGTGCAACTCAATCAAAGGATTTTCTCACAACATATGTAGTTTTGCCATCAGGAATATCCGGATTCTGCTCGAAAATAGAGCATAGTACAGACGTTAATTTATCGGTAGCAGCCTCTGACTGCATATTGATGGTGTAAACCTGATGCTGATAAACTTCCTTACCTTTGGAATTTTTAAACTTTACCTTATTGTTATGCTTGGGTCCAAGGGCATACAGATAAATAGCATGATATTTTTCATCAGGATTATTTATCTTGGAATCATTGACGAATTTACCATTGTAAGACGGATGGAATTCAAGCGTCGATGCAAAATCATCAATGTACTTAAGCATTTCCGGCGTAATTTTAGGTGTTTTCGTCACATCCTTAATGTAACTGGGATATCTGTAATATTTTCCGTCCTGAGGTTTTGCTACAACATTCTCCACCTTCTTATCGGGCTCAGGCGCAGGCTTTTTGTCCTTGGCATCATCACCGCAGCCTGCTGCCAAAAGCAGTGCTGCAACCAAGCCCGCCGCAGCCACATACTTAAATTGCTTTTTCATAATCTTCGCCTCCTTTTTTCATCTGCTTAAGCTTTTGCTTTTCTCTACGCTTATTATATGCTAGGGAACTAAAAAGCGCCCCGCCCCAAAAGCCGTTTTAGGGTAGGACGCTTAAAATTTTTATTGATTTATGCTAAAACAGGTCAATCAAATCTTTTTTTCACAACATATGTAGTTTGACCGTCAGGAATATCCGGATTCTGTTCGAAAATAGAGCATCTTACAGACTTTAATTTATCGGTAGCGGCATCTATCGTCATATTGATGCTGTAAACTTCCTGCTGATAAACTTCCTTACCTTTGGAATTTTTAAACTTTATCTTATTGTTATGATTGGGCCCAAGGGCAGACATATTGATATAGTGAGTTGTTTCTTCCGGATTCTTTATCAGGGAGGTATTGGTGAATTTGCCCTTGGAATCCGGGTGGAATTTAAGCGTCGAAGCAAAATCATCAATGTACTTAACTATTTCCGGTGTCATCTTCGGTGTTTTGGTCACATCATTAATGTAATCGGGATATCTGTAATATTTCCCGTCCTGAGGTTTTACTACAACATTCTCCACCCTCTTCTCCGGCTCAGGCGCAGGCTTCTTGTCCTTGGCATCATCTACGCAGCCCGCCGACAAAAACAGCGCAGCAATCAAACCTGCCGCAGCCAAATACTTAAAATGCTTTTTCATAATGTACGCCCCCTTTTTTACATCTGCTTAAGCTTTTTGCTTTTCTCTACGCTTATTATATGCCCGGTAACGAAAAAGCGCCCTACCCCAAAACATGTTTTAGGGTAGGACGCTTAAAATTTTTCGTTTTTTGAGCTAAAAAAGTTATTTTTCAGTGGAAATTACTTCTTCAGGCAAAAGCTCAGGCAGTTTTGCCCTTCAGCTTAAGCACTGCTGCCAGCAACAGACTTACTACAAAGCAAGCGCTGAAGAAGTACAGGGTAAAGCTGTAGCTGTGTGTGCGCTCGTAAATTACGGATAAAAGCAGCGGTCCTGCAATACCTGCCAGGCCCCACGCTGTTAAAATACGTCCGTGAATTGCGCTCAGCTGCTTGGTGCCGAACAAATCGCTCAGATATGCCGGCATGCAGGAAAAGCCGCCGCCGTAGCAGGTGATGATGATAAACACCAGCAGTTGGAACATAAAGCTTTCATTTACGCCACCCAAAAGGTAGAAGGCCACAATCTCAATCACGAAAAATGCCAGATAGGTATTTGCGCGACCAATGTAGTCGGAAATAGTGGACCACACAATACGACCACCGCCATTCAGCAAGCCGATGATGCCAACCATAGACGCCGCCGCAATCGGAGACATACCGATAACCTCCTGTGCCATAGGCGAAGCCACAGCCAAAAGACCGATACCGCAGGTGATGTTCGTAAAGAAAATCCACCACAAAGCATAAAACTGCCAGGTGTGCATAGCCTCCTTCACGGAGTACTGCACATGCTCAGGCATCTTTGCCTTAAACTGTCCTTTGCCTGCTGCAGTTTCCTGCTTAGGCGGCTCCAGATAAAGCGCGGAAGCAGTCATCACTACTGCGTAGATGCAGGCCAGAATCACAAAGTTTTCTACCAGGCCGTATTTAGCAATCAAAATCTGCATCAACGGACCTGCAACGAGGCTGGCAAAGCCAAAGCCCATAATCGCCAAGCCGGTTGCAAGACCGCGATTATTTGGGAACCACTTCACCAGTGTAGACACCGGCGTAATATAGCCTGTTCCCAGACCGATACCGCCGATAACGCCGTAAAAAAGATATAACAGCAGCAGGCTGTGCTGCGTCAGTGCATAGGCCGTACCCAGCAGACCGCTTACGAAAAAGCACATGGATATCAGACCGCTGCGGCGCGGTCCGTATTTTTCAACATACGTTCCCAAAAAGCCTGCTGAAGTTCCCAAGAACAAAATCGCCAGCGAAAAGGTCCAGGTAACCTCCTTCAGCGAAAAACCCATAGCCTGCATAATAGGCTTCGTCAGTACACTCCATGCGTATACGCTGCCAATGCTGATGTGAATGCCGATGGCTGCCAGCACGATCAGCCATCTGTTTTTTGTCTGTTGCATCATGAATACCTCTCTTTATAAGTATTACCTAGTCACCCGGGTTTTCTCTTTTGCTCCTTATAAAGAAAAAACGTCTGGGCGATTTTGCCCAGACGGTCGGCGCATACATTCATCTGCCTCCACGTGGTCAATTCCACTTATCCGTCAGGAAGCAGACTGCATTAGGTTATGACTCTATTATACACAAAATTCCGTAATTGTCAACATATAGTGTTTTGTTAATATTTTGTTACTATATAGTGTAGGAAAAAGAGTACCTTCCCCAAGGGGCACAACCCTCAGTCATCGCCTACGGCGATGCCAGCTCCCTTGCAGGGAGCATATAAAAAATTAGAGTTTCAATATATCATTATATCTTCTCTGAAAGGGAATGTGGCTGCGAGCTTTGCGAGCAGACGGAAGGGTTGCGATATATCAATTGCGATGCACATAACCCCCTTCCGCCTCACTTCGTTCGGCACCTTCCCCTATGGGGCAGGCAAGAAGGTTAAGCTAAAGCTCACACAAACACAAAAAGAGCCGAGCGAACGCGCGGCCCTTCAATACTCATCATACTAAAATTATTTCTTACGAAGATTTACAGTTGTCGTATGCTTGCAATGCGGGCAGCAAGCCTTACCACCGCCGGCATCACAGCCAATGCAGCCACCGGTTTTATGTGCCTTGATGACCTGCTTGGATGCCAAATACACACAACCAACAATAATCAGACCAATAATCCAGGTTGCCATACGAAACACCTCTTTTATTTTGCATCAATGCTCATAACCGTCTCTTTGTTATATTTCTTAGCCGGACGGAAGAGCAGATACAGAAACGCAATCAGGAAAACGACAGCCACGCCAGTACCGAAGCTGAACGCTTCACCACCGACAAGCACTCTGCCGAACTGGTAGACCATCAGGCAGATGCTGTAAGCATACAGGTTTTGGAAGAGGATAGTTGCCCAGGTCCACTTCTTGCTGTTCATCTCCTGGCTCATAGTGGAAATCGCTGCCAGGCAGGGAGAATCCAGCAGATTGAACACCAGGAAGGAGAACGCTGCAACAGTACTCGGGAAGAACGCCATAACAGCAGTCCACAAATCAGGCTCATCCTCGGCAGCCTCAGCCAGACCGGAAAGAATAGCCATCATGCTGACGATAGACTCCTTAGCCACAAAGCCGGAGAAGGCAGCAGCCACAGCCTGCCAGCTGTCAAAGCCCAGAGGAGCGAATATAGGAGCAAGACCGTTACCGATGTAAGCAACAAAGCTCTTTTCAGTATCAACCATAGCAACAGAGCCTTCATCAATACCAAAGCTTGCCAGGAACCACATAACAACGCAGCACAGGAAAATAATAGTACCGGCTTTTTTCAGGAAGCCAGCAACACGCTCCCAGGTATGCAGCAACACGTTCTTAGCAGCAGGCAGATGGTACGGCGGCAGCTCCATAACGAACGGAGCAGGATCACCGGCAAACAGCTCAGTCTTTTTCAGAATGATGCAGGCAGTAATAACAGCAAAGAAGCCTACGAAGTACATAATCGGTGCCATGTACCAGTCACCGCCCATAATAGCGCCGGAAAGCAAAGCAATAACAGGCAGCTTAGCACCACAGGGAACAAAAGTTGTAGTCATGATAGTCAGACGGCGGTCGGTTTCGTTTTCAATAGTACGGGAAGCCATAATACCCGGTACGCCGCAACCTGCGGAAATCAGCAGAGGAATGAAGCTCTTGCCGCTCATCCCGAACTGACGGAAGAAACGGTCCATAATGAAGGCTACACGCGCCATATAACCGCAGTCCTCCAAAAAGCTCAACAGCAGGAAAACAATCGCCATCTGCGGAGCAAAGCCAATCGGTGCGCCAATGCCGCCGATAATACCGTCAACAACAAGAGATACCAGCCAATCCTCACATTCGGCAGCCTCCATGTGCTCCTGCACCCAAGGCTGAATCCATTCGCCGAACAGTGTATCATTAGTAAAGTCGGTTACAACCGTACCGATAGTTTCTACAGCGATATAGTAAACCAGGAACATGATAATCGCGAAAATCGGCAAAGCCAGGAAACGATTCGTTACAATGCTGTCGATTTTATCGGAAATCGTCAGACCGGTATGGCCTTTGACAACAGCATTGCTCATCAGCTCGCCAATGTAGTTATAACGCTCGTTGGTAATAATGCTTTCGGCATCATCATCAAGTGCTTCCTCGCAGGCTGCAACGATTTCTTCAATCTTAGCCTGCTCTCCTTCGCTCAGGCCCAAAGCTTCAGCAATCTTCTTATCACGCTCAAACAGCTTGACCAGCAGCCAACGCTCGCTAATACCGTGAACCTTGTTGCCGGCTTCGCGGGCAATCGCAGTCAGAGCATCCTCAACCTCGCTGCAGAAGCGCATATATTTCGGTGCAGCACCGCCGACAGCTTTAATTGCTTTTTCGGCAGCCTCACCGGTACCTTCACCCTGCAGTGCGGAGGTTTCCACAATCTCGCAGCCAAGCTCGGCAGCCAGCTTAGCGGTATCAATCTTATCGCCGTTCTTGCGGACGATATCAATCATGTTCAAAGCAATAGTTACAGGATAACCCATCTCCATAACCTGGGTAGTCAGGTACAGGTTACGTTCGATGTTAGAGCCGTCAACCAGATTCAGCACACCATCAACATCATTTTGCAGCAAATAGTTACGAGAAACAACCTCCTCCAAAGTGTACGGGGACAAGGAGTAAATACCGGGCAGGTCGGTAATAATTACATCATCATGACCTTTAAGGCCGCCTTCTTTTTTCTCTACAGTTACGCCGGGCCAGTTACCAACATATTGGTTGGAACCTGTCAAATCATTAAACATTGTTGTTTTGCCGCAGTTAGGGTTACCAATCAGGGCAATCTTGATCTGTTTCATCTTTTCCCTCCAAATTATTCTACAACGATGTGTTCAGCCTCGCCATTACGCAAAGTCAGCTCATAGCCACGTACTGTTACCTCCACCGGATCACCCATCGGTGCAACCTTACGTACGAATACGCTCACACCTTTAGTCACGCCCATATCCATAATACGTCTTTTTACCGCACCCTCGCCAACGAGCTTAGCAACGGTAACTGTTTCACCAACAGGAACTTCTTTTAATGTTTTCATAACACCCTCCACTTGCATCAGATAAATATTTTGGCTGCCATCTGCTTGCTCAGGGCAATGCGGGCATCCTTCACATTGACAATAAGATTACCGTCAATTTCAGAAATAACAGTTACATCTGAGCCTTCTACAAAGCCCAGGTTAGCCAGAAAGCGTTTGATTTCATCCTTGCCGTGAACAGCGCTAATCTTGTTAGTCTCGCCACGACGGGCCATTAATAAAGGCATCATAATTCCCTCCAAAAAAAATGTTAGCAGATGCTAACTTGACACGATTTCAATAGCAGTTAGGCATTCCTAACTACTATTGAAAGTTTACGTCAGCTATAAATTTTTGTCAAGCATTTTTTGTAAAACCCTACGCTAATTTACAAAATTGGTTAGCTTACGCTGTCATGTTTACAAAAAAACATCGGCTGACTTTATAGTCAGCCGATGTAAAGCAAATCAGCATATTAGCTATAGCTTTTTATTATATCTTTTTGTAGAGAATACGGATAGAATTCAGCACGCACAGCAGCGATACACCAGTATCCGCAAAGACTGCCGCCCACATAGAAGCATAGCCCATAAGGCCTGCAATCATAATGATAACCTTAACAGTCAGAGCGAAAATTACGTTCTGCCAGGCAATCGCACCTGTTGCACGCGCGATAGCAATCGCTTGCGGAATAGCCTTCACTTCGGAATTCATGAAGACAACGTCGGCAGCCTCAATCGCTGCATCTGCACCGCTGCCCATAGCAGCGCCGGCATCCGCACCGGCTAATACAGGCGCATCGTTAATGCCGTCACCAACGAACATAACCGGGCCGTACTTGTTGCGCAGCATATTAAGCTCGCTAAGCTTATCCTGCGGCAGCAGCTGAGCGCGTACCTCGTCAATACCTGCTTCCTTAGCCACAGCCTGCGCTTCCTTCTGCGCATCGCCGGTGAGCATAGCAGTTACCAGGCCTTGTGCCTTCAGCGAAGCAATTGCTTCCTTGGCATCTTCCTTCAGAGTATCGTTAATCAGAAGCTGGCCCATGTATAAGCCATTGTCGGCCACAAGCACCTCACTGCCGCTTTCGGTAGGAGTATAGCCGCCGTATTCAACGTTAAAGCGTTGCAGCAGCTTGGTATTGCCGCACAGAACCTTGCGTGCGCCAAAGTACGCAACCAGGCCTTCACCGGCAATTTCTTCAAATTTATCGGGGCGTACAAGCTCAAGCTTTTCAGCCTTAGCAGCCTCTACAATGCTTACGGCAATCGGGTGGGTAGAAACAAGCTCTGCACTTGCACACAGGCGCAGCAGCTCGTCAGCTTTCATGCCTTCGGCAGCATTAACCTTCTGCAGCACGAAGTTACCCTTGGTAACGGTACCGGTTTTATCCATAACTACGGCAGCAATGTTTTTCAAAGCCTCCATAGCAACGCCGCCCTTAAAGAGAATGCCGTACTTGGAGCCGGCGCCGATGCCGGAGAAGAAAGCCAGCGGCACGCTCAGCACCAGTGCGCAGGGGCAGCTGATAACAAGGAAGGTCAGCGCGGTGTAAATCCATTTATTCCAGTCGCCAGTAATCAGGGACGGAATCACAGCAGTCAGTACTGCGGCAGCAACAACAAACGGAGTATAGATACGTGCGAAGCGGGTAATGAAGCGGTCGATAGTCGGCTTGCTGGCAGCAGCGTTCTCTACGCTGTCCAGAATGCGGGTTACCATGGACTCTTCCAGAACCTTTTCTACACGGATTTTCAGCATACCGGAGGTGTTCACGCAACCGGAAACAACCTCATCGCCATATTTGCGTTTTACAGGCACAGGCTCGCCGGTTACAGGAGAGGTATCTACCAGACTTTCGCCGTCGATAACAACGCCATCCAGAGGAATACGGTCGCCTACGCGCACCAGCAGGATATCGCCTACGTGTGCGTCAGCGGCAGGAATAACCTTCACATCTTCGCCTACCAGCAGGTTGACAACCTCAGGACGCAGGTCAACAGCGTCCATAATCTGGCCACGGCTCTTTTCCACCGCACGCTGCTCAAAGTATTCGCCCACACGATAGAAGAACATAACGCCTACAGCCTCTTCCCAAGCCTGAATAGCAAACGCACCCAATGTTGCAACGGTCATGAGGAAGTTTTCGTCAAATACATTACCCTTCGCAATATTCTTCAAAGCAGTCAGCACAATGCGTCCGCCAAGCAGAATATAGGCAAAAATCAGGAAGTACATATGATATGCTTCCGGCACCAAGCCCAGCCATTCGGTGATGATGAATACTGCACCGCCAAGTACAATTTCGATAATCGTCTGCTTTTCGCTCAGCTCGGAGAAGATACCGCCGGATTTTTTGCGTTCCTCCAGCTCAGGAGCCAGAGAATGCTTGCTTTCAGCCTCCAGCAGTACAACGCCCTCTTCTACCTTATCGGTTACAGCCTGCATTTTCTCCAGCAGACCATTGTAATTCTTAGCACTTACGCGCAGCTTTTTCGTAGTAAAGGTCAGGGTAGCTTCATCAATCTCAGGCATAGCGTTCAGCGCACGTTCAATCTTGACACCGCAGTTAGCGCAGTCCAGATTCTGCACCAGATAAACTCTGCTCTTGCCGCCTAATTGCGGACGGCGGTCACGCGGTACTACCACAACGTCGGACTCAATAGATGTGCAGATTTTTTGAATTTCCGGCAGCAAAGCCTCATGGTCAGCAGCGCTGAGGCGCAGCTGCTTGGTAGCAAAGCTTACGTTGGCATAAGTTACACCCGGCAGCTCTTTGATTTTGTATTCCATTTTGGCAGCGCAGTTAGCACAGCCAAGGTTTTGCAGAATATATACGCGCTTAATTTTATCGGCATCCGGCATACGGCAGGTGCAATTAGCCAGGCTTTCGCCGCATACATCGCAGTACTCCTCATGCGGATGGCAGATTTCGCAATTACAGTCAGCAGGATGACCGGGAACGTGATGTCCGTGTACATGAGCATGTTCGTGGCCGTGGTCATGTCCGCAGCCACACTCGTCACCGTGTGCGTGAGCATGTTCATGCTCGTGGCCGTGGCCGCAACCGCATTCGTCACCGTGTGTATGAGCGTGTTCATGCTCATGGCCGTGGTCGTGACCACAACCGCATGCGTCGCCGTGCGCGTGAGCGTGTTCGTGCTCGTGGCCGTGGTCATGTCCGCAGCCGCATTCGTCGCCGTGCGCATGTGCGTGAGCGTGTTCTTCATCTTCATGCTTATGATCATTACCACAGCAGCAATCATCGCCATGCTCATGGGAATGCTCTTCATGGTCATGGTCATGATCGTGGTCGTGTCCGCAACCACAAGCATCGCCATGAGTATGCTTAGGCACATGTCCCATAGTTTTATGATCATGATCCTTACCGCAGTGACCGCAGGTGCAGCCTTCCGGATGCTTGCTGTAATCCTCTACACTATTGATATGGCCGTCAATATGACGAAATGCTCTTACATCGCCGGCACCGTTACGGATATCCTCTAAATCTTTCTTCATTGTATCTACCACCTTTCTTTTCAGGTTGTCTCACTCTTCATATGAGTATCTATTCATATGTAATATAAAAAATAATAGGAAAGGTGATAACACCTTTCAGTAAATTCTTTGATACCTATATTATAACACAAATAACGTATGAGTCAATACTCACCCATGAAATTAGTGATAAAAATTCCTAAGAAAAAATGGGTACAGCACATTCGCCGTACCCACTATAAAAAATGATGGAGAAAATTACTTTTAAAGAAGCCCTATGCTTACGCATATCGCTTCAGGACTGCCTTAGTCAAATAAGTGACAAGCAACCCAATGGCCATGCTCAACCTCTTTCAGCTCAGGCTTAACCTGTACGCAATGCTCGGTGCAGTGCTCGCAACGGCTGGCAAAGGGACATCCCGGTGGCAGGTCCAACGGACTCGGGATTTCGCCTTCCAAAGGCTCAATCTTTTCGCCCGGCTTGAAGTCTACCTTAAATACAGCACCCATAAGCGCCTTGGTGTACGGATGCTTGCAGTGTTCTGCAATGCGGCCGTGCTCCAGCCATTCTACTACATTACCCAAGTACATTACCGCAACCTGATGGCACATCAGGTCTACCAGACCGAGGTCATGGGCAATAAACAGATAAGTAATATTTTTTTCTTTTTGAATGCGGCACAGCAGCTCGCAGATTTTTTCCTGTACAGAAACGTCCAGCGCGCTGGTTGCCTCGTCGCACACGATAATCTTCGGTTCAAGTGCCAGAGCGCGGGCAATGCCCAGACGCTGACGCTGACCGCCGGACATACTGTGCGGATAGCGGTCCTTGAATTCAGCAGGCAGCTCAACCATTTCCAGCAGCTCTGCTGCTTTGGCGTCTACCTCGCTGTTTTTTATCAGGCCGAAGTTTTTCAAAGGCTCGGTGAGGATATCCTTAACAAGCATCTTCGGATTGAAGGCAGCAGTAGGATCCTGGAACACCATTTGGATGTTCTTTCTGTCCTGACGCAGCTGTTCACCGCTAGATTTCATCAAATCGTGGCCTTCGAAAATAGCTTCACCGCTGGTAGCAGGGTGAATACGCAGCAGAGTACGCACCAGTGTACTCTTACCGCAGCCGGATTCACCGATGATGCCCAGGGTACGTCCTTCGTATGCACGCAGGGTGATGTCATTGCAGGCAGTCAGAAACTTGCCGCCGTCAACTGCGAATTTTTTGGTAAGGTGGTTAATCTCCAGTACCAGTTTAGTACGTTCATAGGCTGGTTTTTCATTATTGCTCATAATATGTCGTCCCTCCTATGACTGGTACTGCCTTAAGCAGCTGCTTCGTATATTCATCCTGCGGATTAGCAATAACGTCCTCACGCTTGCCATATTCCACAACATGACCGCCCTTCATAACCATCAGCTTGTTGGATACGTAGGAAGCAACGCCCAGGTTATGCGTAACCATAATAACGGCCACGCCGTATTCGTCACGAATATCAACAATCTGACGGATAATCTGTGCCTGAGTAGTTACGTCCAACGCACTGGTAGGTTCATCGGCCAGGAGGATTTTCGGGCTGAAAATCATAGCCATAGCAATACCTACACGCTGACGCATACCACCGGACAGCTCAAACGGATAGCTGTTCATGATATTTTCCGGGTTCGGCAGACGCACGTTAGTCAGCATATCGCAGCACATCTTGTAAGCCTGATCCTTAGACTTGTCCGGCTGATGCGCCTGAACATAGTCGATGAACTGTTGGCCGATGCGACGGATAGGATTAATCATGTTGCCGCTGTCCTGGAAAATCATGGACATCTCGCTGCCATACATTTTGCGCCACTCTTCAGGAGTATTTTGCAATACATCCTTGCCGTCAAATGTGATGCTGCCGCGGCTAACACGGCCGGCACCGGGCAGGCAACCCATAATAGCGCGGATAACGGTTGTTTTGCCACTGCCGGACTCACCGACAATGGACATAATCTCACCCTTATCCAATTCTAAGCTGGCACCGGTTACGGTGAGCTTGTCACCGTAGCTGATGTCTAAATCTTTTACTTCAAGAAGCATTGAACAATTACCTCTTTATTAATTATTGTTTCGGGCAAACGTCTTTAGTCAGCCAATAGTAGTCAGCCGGGAAGATATTAGCGTTAGCCAAGCCTGCTTTAGATACCATGTTGGTCTTCGGATAGCCAAAGAACAGAGCAGCGCCGTCATCCAGCAGGATTTGCTGCATTTGAATCATATATTCACGACGTTTAGCCGGATCGAATTCTACAGACAGCTTATCAGACAGTGCGTCGTATTGCGGATTGCTGTAGCCGGTGGAGTTTTGCGGTTGGCTGGCGTTGATGTTGCTCTTCCAGTACCAGTTCAGGTAAACTTCCGGGTCACCGGTGTTAGCAGTCAGGATGTTGGAAATAATCAAGTCAAATTCACCATTGCGGCGCATCGGGTCAAGTACGTTATAGTCAACGTTCTTCATGTTAACCTTAATACCGATTTTCTTAGCATCAGCTTGGGTAGCTTCTGCATACAGAGGCAGCTCGGCACGGCCGCTGTAGAATACGAAGTCGATTTCCAGGTTCTTGCCGTTTTTATCAACATAGCCGTCACCGTTGGTATCTTTCCAGCCTGCTTCAGCCAGCAGCTTCTTAGCATTTTCCGGATTGTAAGCATTCGGATCCTTCAGTTGGTCAAAGCCATAGTCCAAGGAAGGCGGAACAGGTGCTTTGCCGGGGATAAAGGTATCTTTCAGCAGAACCTTGTTGTAGGTTTCGCGGTCCAGGCACTGAATCAGAGCAGCACGAACCTTAGGATCATGCAACGGTTTGCCTTCGTTCATATTGATTTGAGCCAATACGGTACGCAGAGAAGCAATTTCGGAAATGTTATATTTAGCTTTATCTTTGAAGAGCTGCAGGTCACCTGCTGCAATGTTGGTAGCAAAGTCGATTTCACCTTTTTGCAGTGCCATAGCACGGGTGTTAGGATCGTCGATAGTCGAGATTTCAGCATTTTTGAACGGAACCTTGCCATTCCAGTATTTTTCGTTAGCAACCATTACTGCTTTAGCCTTGCTGTAGGATTTTACAGCATAAGGACCGGTGCAGATAGGACCTTCTTTTTTGATATCACGGTTGGTTACTTTAGTATCAATCATGATGAACAGAGGGTCAGCCAGCATGCCCGGCAGAGTCGGTACAGGTTTTTTGGTTTTGATGATCAGGTTTTGGCCATCAGCTTTGATTTCAGCATATTGGAAGATGGACTGAGCACGGGTGTTCAATTTAAAGGTTCTTTCAATGGACTCTTTTGCAATTTCAGCAGTCAGCTTATCGCCATTGGAGAAGCAAACCTTATCGTTAATGTGGAAGGTCCAGGTCAGTTTATCGTCGGAAATAGACCATTTATCAGCCAGCCACGGAGTAGCGTTCATTTTCTCGTCGAATTTAACCAGGCATTCGCCCAGGCCGTAACGCATTACAACCCAGCTGAAGAAGTTATCGGCAGGATCCAAGTTATCAGCAAAGTTGGTTACACCGAATTTTACTACTTCGTTGGATACAGCTGCTTTTTTATCGCCACCGCCGCAGCCTGCTGCTGCAAATGCCATTAAGCCGATCATAGCCGCTGCTGCGGTAAATTTTAAGGATTTTTTCATTGTACATCTCTCCATTTCTTATACTCAAGTTAAACAAAAAACGTAAAACATATCTGAAAATCAAAGCTTCACCAAGTAAGCCTTAATCTTCAACATCACCACGCGGGTCAAGCACATCACGCAGATTATCGCCCCACAGGTTGAAAACTACTACGGTAACAAAAATTGCCAGACCGGGGAAGAACATCAGCCAGGGTGCAGTCTGCAGCTGCTGACGGCCTTCGTTCAGCATCAGGCCCCATTCAGGAGCAGGCGGCTGGCTGCCAAAGCCCAGGAAGGATAAACCTGCAAGCTCCATCATCAGAGCACCGATATCTGCTGCTGCGGTAATAACCATCATCGGCAGAATATTAGGCAGGATGTGCACCCAAAGGATATGGCCGGGAGTACCACCATTAACGATGGCTGCTTCTACGAAGTCACGACGTTTTACCTTTAAAACCATACTGCGGGATAAACGCGCGTATTTGGTCCAGCTGACAATCGTCAGCGCAAACACTGCATTAACCAGGCTGCCGCCCATAATACCGGCGATTGCAATTGCCAGAATCATACCGGGGAAGGAAATCATCATATCGGAGATACGCATGATAACCATATCAACCTTACCGCCGAAGTAACCGGAAACAACGCCCATCGTAGTACCTACAACAAATACGCTGGCTACGAGAACCAATACGCCGGTCAGAGAAGCTCGTGCGCCGTACAGCACACGGCTGAAGCAGTCACGACCTAACTTATCTGTACCAAAAAGATGTTGTGCACCGGGTTCCAAAAAGGCATCTTTCATAGCAGCATGAGTCGGGTCATAGGGAGCAATTACCGGAGCTGCGATTGCTATCAGCAACAGACACAGCACCAGAACAGAGGTTACGGCAAAAGCACGGTTGGTTTTAAAACCATTGATAATTGTTTCCATCTGCTCTTACCTTACCTTTCTCAGACGCGGATCAAGATAATTGTAAGAGATATCAACAATGAGGTTGATAACCATATACATCAACGCAATCCACACAACAACACCTTGTACAAGCTGGAAGTCACGGTAGGTGATAGCTTCAATCGCCATACGGCCAAGACCGGGCCATTGGAAAACCATCTCGATAACCGCAGCACCACCCAGAAGGTTACCTAAAGACAAACCAAGCAAAGTAATCAGCGGCAGCATAGCATTCGGCAGAACCTCTTTCCAGAGGATATGGCTTTCGCTCATACCGCGGGCACGTGCACCGACAACATAGTCCTGATGCAGCTCCTCCAGAATTGCTGTACGTACCTGACGTGTATACTTGGAGGCCATAGCGATAGCCAGTGTCAGGGACGGCAGAATCAAGGTATCAATACCAATCTCACCACCAACGATGGGCAGCAGGTCAAGCTTCAGACCAAAAAACCACAGCAGCATCAAGCCTACCCAGAAGCCGGGCATGGATACGCCCATAAAAGTGAAGCCACGCACGATATTGTCAACCATGCTGCCACGCTTTACGGCAGAGTAGATGCCGGCAGGAATTGCCACCACCATCATCATAATCAGAGAAGCCAAGGAAAGTACGATAGTACCGGGAAGGCCCTCCATAAGTGCTTCAACTACAGGCTTTTTAACCATGTAAGAGAAGCCAAGATTGCCCTGTAAAGCTCTTCCTAACCAGTCAAGGTATTGGAAGAAGAAGGGCTTGTCCAGACCTAGTTCAGCACGCAGTGCATCAATTTCGGCCTGACTAACAATAATATCCTCGTTACCTGCAATCATCTGGCGAACAACGTCACCTGGAGCCAGCATTACCAAAGCAAAAGTAATAAAGCTGATACCCAGCAGAACAAGGATGATCTGCCCCAGTCGGGACAGAAGCTGCTTTTTCGTCAAAGCACATCATCTCCATCAAAAAAAATTACCCTTCCTGCAAAATGAGCGCAGAAAGGATACATACTTACAATGTGCACAATTGTAATTATATATATTTCCGTCGCTAGCAGGAATATATCAACTGAGGAAATCAACCTGACTTAGCCTTGCGGCATCACAGTGGCTTGACCGCTACGGATTTGCACCGTATTCCGATTATTACCTGCATAGACAGGCACCTCAGAAGAGTATAGATTTGTAAAAGTTCCTTATATCAGCAAAAAAGAATAAGCTAACAATTATAGATTTATAATAATACTAGTTCTCATAATTTGCAACAAATTTGTTACAAACGTGTTGCTTAGGCAAAATCTCTTCTCAAAGAGGACAAATAGAATAAAAGTATTATTGACTGAGACAGCATAAAGCCCAGCAAGGCCAGCCACAGTCCGCTGTTGCCCCAAAGCGGCACCAGCTGCCACTGCAAAAGATAAAACACCAAGAGCGCCATCAGCATCATGTTGCGTACCGGTGCAGTTTTGGTAGCTCCGCAGAAAACCCCGTAAAGCACCATGCCGATACCGGCGCAAACAGGATAGAATAAAACAAACACATTGTAGGTCATAGCCATCGCTACAACCTCTTCGATATTGGTAAACAGGCGGATAAAGAACTCATTGCTCAAGTGATAGCCGAGCATCAGGATAGCGACCAGTACCACCAGCCATTTGAAGGTCATTTTTATGGTAGCGGCAAACAGCTTACCGTTCTTCGCACCTACCGCACGGCCGCTGAAAATCGCCGCGCCGTTCGCCATACCATCAATCAGATAGCTCATAATATCCTTGAGCTGCAGCAGTACAGCATTAGCTGCCAGCACCACAGTACCGAAGGAAGCTCCGACTGCCGCAATAATGTTGTTGACGGTCAGCAGGCAGGCAGTACGAATCATCAGGTTGACGTTTACCTGCAGCATGCCGATAAACTCACGCCAATCCAGCAGCTCGCTCCAAGGCAACGCTTTGTAATCAAAATCACCGTAATAGTACATCAGTACTACACTCAAGATACCGCCGTAAAGCTGACTTAGCAAAGTAGCAAAAGCCACGCCCGTAATATCCATATGCAGCCAAAAAACAAACCAGATACTCAGCGCCATGTTCAGCACGTTCATGGAAACCTGCATAAACACACTCGCCCGCACCCGCGTCTGGCCCATGAGCCAACCAAGGGTCACATAGTTACCAAAAACCAGCGGTGCACCCCAGATAAGGATGTAATAATAATCACGGCATAGCTCGTTAACCTCCGGTGCAGCACCAATCATGGCCAGATACAGTTCCAAAATCGGCTTTTGGAAAAGGATGCAGCAGGCACTTATCAGCATTGCCAGAACCAAGGGCTTAAAAAAGGCGAGCATACCAAGTCTTTTATCGGCAGCGCCAAAGGCCTGTGCCGCATAACCGGTAGTACTCACACGTAAAAAACCAAATAACCAATATAAATTGTTGAACAAAATAGCTCCAAGAGAAACTGCTGCAATATATTTAGGGTCAGGAAGCTGCCCCATTACTGCAGTATTTACCGCACCCATCAAAGGCTGCGTCATTGTCGACAGCATAAACGGTACTGTCAGTCCCAAGTATTCCCTATCAGTCAGAAGGTTCACTTTATCTATCTCCCTTGTTTATTCGCACTAAATTTTATTTTAAAAAAACATCTTGTGTGAATAGCTTATCATATGTTATAATTTATTGCAAGTAAAAAAAGTAGCAATTGCCAAAAATATTTCTGCGGAAAATTTGCCATTCTTCGCAAAAGAAAAATTTATACGCCATTGCTTAATTTTTTAGACTTCAGTTAGCTGACGCTAATAGAAAAATTATTATAAAAAGTGTGAGAAATATATCAAAGGAGTGAGCACATGTCTGACACACTAAAGGTATGTGGACTGACTATTGAACGTGGCACTAAACTGCGTACGTACCTGCCTGTCCCGGACACCAATGTAAAAATCCCTCTGACTATTATCAACGGTGACCAAGACGGTCCCACCCTGCTTATTACCGCAGGCATCCACGGCGGCGAATATCCCGGTATCGCCGCAGCAATGGAGCTGGGCCGCGATATTGAGCCTGAGCACGTAGCAGCAGGCTGCCTGATTATGATGCACCCGGTAAATATCCAGGGCTTCTGGGCACGTCGCGAAATGATTGTTCCTGAAGACGGCAAAAACCTGAACCGCGTTTTCCCCGGTGACCCCATGGGAACGCTTGCCGATAAAACTGCATATTTAATCAGCAATAACTTCTTCTCTATTGCCGATTTTTATGTAGACATGCACAGCGGCGATATCCACGAAAGCCTGCATCCCTATGTTTACTACCCCGGCCAGCCTACGCCTGAAGTAGAAAAGAAATCCCGTTCCGTGGCACGCGTACTCGATATGGAATATATGGTACGTTCGCTTGCAACCGGCGGTGCCTATAACTACGCCGCCAGCACCGGACTTCCTTCTATCCTTATCGAACGCGGCGGTGCCGGTCTCTGCCTGCACGAGGATATCGAAGCCTACAAGGATGATATCCGCAATATCCTGCGCAAGCTGAAAATGTTCTCCCTGCCTGTAAAGCCACGCCATCACTCTCCGCGTGATGTAGAAAATCTTATTTATCTGGAAGCGCTGGAAACAGGCTGCTGGCTGCACCACATCCATAGCGGCGATTTTGTTGAGGAAGGCCAGGTTTTGGGACGCATTACCGACGTTTTCGGCAATACGCTGACAACCTATTACGCAGAGCAGACAGGCGTAATCCTTTACGTCTGCCCTGCACTGGCATCTCCCAAGGGCACCATTCTTGTAGCCTACGGCACCATCAAGGAATTTGATGACGAAGAGTAAAAATTGCTTGATGGCCTTTATCGATTAGCCATAGGTATCCTCCTGCTTAAGTTAGCACTTAATCTCTATGCAGGAATTTTTTCTCTGAAAACTGTAAAATATTTTGCAAAAAACGCTTGACAAAGCCTTTGCTAACCGCTTATAATTCAGATAATCTCTTTGCACTGCAATTTTAGCTACAGTACAAACTGATCAGGCGGTAAACCTTCTTCCGGGTTTTTGCAGCCGGGCCCTCTGGGCAGCAGACCTTGACGCAACGTCTGCGGGACAGTTAACTACTATCTCGCAGGCGTTTTTTATATGTAAAAAGGCCTGCAAAAATGCAAAGATCACTTTAGGAGGTTTTATTATGAAATTTGAAAATGATGCCGAAAGAATCGCTATGATTGTTTCCATCAACAGTATTATCGGTAATCTGCTTTTATCATTGGGCAAGCTTATTGCCGGTTTCGTCGCCCAATCCGCTGCCATGGTTTCCGACGGTATCCACTCTGCGTCCGATGTTTTCGGTACCCTCATTGTTATGGCCGGCGTAAAATTTTCCAACAAGGCTTCGGATGATGACCATCCTTACGGCCACGAGCGTATTGAATGCATTGCAGCTATTCTTTTGGCAATAATCCTGACGATTATCGCACTGCTCATCGGCTACAGTGGTTACGAAAAAATCGTAGGTGACCCTGCTGAGCTGGAAATCCCCGGCCAGCTTGCTCTGTGGGCAGCCATTATTTCCATTGTTGCTAAGGAAGCAATGTTCTGGTACACCCGCAACGCTGCACAAAAAATCAATTCCGGCGCACTGATGGCAGAAGCATGGCATCACCGCAGTGACGCTATGAGCTCCGTCGGCGCTTTTATCGGTATTTTGGGCGCACGCATGGGCTATCCTATTTTAGACCCCATCGCCAGCCTGGTAATCTGCGTGATGATTTTATATGCTGCCTACGAAGTATTCAAGGATTCTATGGATAAAATGGTTGACCGCAGCTGCGATGGAGAAACTACCATCGCAATGGAAGACCTTGTTTCCCGTGTTCCAGGCGTAGAGCATCTCGACAGTCTGCACAGCCGCCTTTTCGGCAGCCGTATCTACGTTGATATTGAAATCAGCGTCAAGGATAACCTTACCCTGCTGCAGGCACATCACATCGCAGAAATGGTACACACCGCTGTTGAAGCAAACTTTCCGCTGGTAAAGCATTGCATGGTGCATGTCAACCCTTTGAGCGAGGACAGCCATGAATCCTGCACTATGCTGCCTCCGGACTTGCGTCCGCACAATCAGAATAATTAAACAAAACTCAGCTTACGCCACATAAAATAATTTTAAATTTTTCTTGATATACCCTCTTGACAAGCTATCTTAAGGGGGTATATAATTTAGGTAATTAATGAGTGATTGCTCATATGTATTATTGAACATATTAATAAATGCATGGAGGTATCTGCTAATGAAAAAGATGTTATTTATTCTTGTCAGCATGCTGTGCCTGCTTTTATCAGCCGGCTGCGGCAGCGACAAACAGGCAGCGCAAGCACCTGCCGCCGACAAGGTGTTGCGTGTGGCAACATCACCTGCTTCTCCGCCCTTTGAGCTTTATCTTAAGGAGCAAAATAAATTTACCGGCTTTGATATCGATTTAATCAACGATGTAGCAAAAAAAAATGGGCTATGACAAGGTTGAATTTATCAATACCCCGTTCGACGAGCTTCTGCCCGGCCTGAATCACAAAAAATATGATATTGCCATGAACAACTTCAGTAAAACCAAGGCACGTTCCATTGACTATGCTGCAAGTGATTCCTATGCTAAAGCTGCTTTCTCCATCGTTGCCAAAAAAGGCAGCAACCTCAAAGCAGACATCGACAGCATGAACGGCCGTAAGGTTGCCATCAAAAAAGGTGCTTCTGCCGAACGCGTCGCTAAATCCTTCCCCGGCAGCATCATTGTTGAATATCCGGAAAATGCCAGCGCTTTACATGCAGTAGAAACCGGCGAAGCAGATTACGCTATCTGCGGTAACCTGACCACTGCCTACTATATGACTCATACCGATGACGACAATTGCCTGCAGGTTGTAGGCCATTCCGAACGCCAGGATGATCTTGTTGTCTATGCTGAAAAAGGAAATGAAGAGCTGATTAAAAAGTTTAACGCTGCTTTGAGCGACTATAAAAAGAGCGGCGAATACAAAAGACTCATCAAATTCTACTTCGGCGATATCGAAAAACAGTCCTGATACACCCCTAACTCAGCTAAAAGCTAATAGCTTATATATATCACACCCCTTACAATACTCTTTTTATAATACTCCTTATCAGCCGGCATCACCTAAAGCCGGCTAACAAACACTCAACTCATCAAAACGCAGAAAAGCCTTGCAGTAAGTCCAAACTGCAAGGCTTTTTTGCTGTATTTTTATATTCAGTTTAATCCTCCGGATGCAGCTTAATGCAGGACGCACGCACCGCCCTATGCCAGCCACGCAGCAGATGATTACGCGTTTCTTCATCCATAGCAGGCGTAAACGTCTGCTCAATAACGTGATTGCCCTTAATCATTTCCTTGTCATCCCAATAGCCTACTGCCAGACCTGCAAGATAGGCAGCGCCCATGGCAGTGGTTTCAATGCAGCTCGGGCGTTCCACCTTAACATTGATGATGTCCGCCTGCGTCTGCATCAGGAAGCTGTTGGCACAGGCACCGCCATCAACCTGCAGCGAGCTCAGCTTAATACCGCTGTCCTCCTCCATAGCCTTCAGTACGTCGTACACCTGATAAGCAATAGCTTCGAGCGTTGCACGCACAATATGATTACGGTTAACACCGCGCGTAAGGCCTACAATCGCCCCGCGCGCATATTGGTTCCAATGCGGCGCACCCAAGCCTACAAAAGCAGGAACCATGTAGCAGCCGTTGGAATCGGGCACAGATTTCGCCATAGCTTCGGATTCGGCAGCATTGCGAATCAGCCCCAGCTCATCACGCAGCCATTGGATAGCAGCACCGGCAACAAAAATGGAGCCTTCAAGCGCATATTCCACCTTGCCGTCTACACCCCAGGCGATAGTTGTAACAAGACCGTTTTTGCTGTCTACAGGCTTTTCGCCGGTATTCATCAGCATAAAACCGCCCGTACCGTAGGTATTTTTTGCTTCGCCGGGTGCAAAGCAGGTCTGTCCGAACAGCGCACATTGCTGGTCACCTGCAGCGCCGGCGATAGGAATAGAAGCCTCAAAAAGCTTGGCATCGGTAGAACCGTATACACAGCTGGATGGTTTAACCTCCGGCAACATTTGGCGCGGAATGCCCAAAACAGTCAGGATTTCGTCATCCCATTGCAGAGTATGAATATTAAACATCAATGTACGCGAAGCATTGGAATAATCCGTAACATGAACCTTACCGCCGGTCAGCTTCCAGATAATCCAGCTGTCAATAGTACCGAACAGCAGCTGTCCTGCTTCCGCACGCTCGCGTGCATGAGGTACGTTTTCCAGAATCCAGTGCAGCTTGGTACCGGAGAAATAAGCATCCAGAACCAGGCCTGTCTTTTCACGGAACATATTAGCATAGCCACGGATTTTCAGTAAATCGCAATATTCAGCGGTACGACGGCACTGCCAAACAATCGCCTTGCAGATAGGACGACTGGTGTTCTTGTCCCAAACTACGGTAGTTTCGCGCTGGTTCGTAATACCGATACCGGCAATATCAGCCGGAGTAACATCCAGCTTGCTCATTGCCTCGTACATCAGGCCTACCTGAGTAGCCCAGATTTCCTCGGCATCATGCTCTACCCAGCCTGCCTGCGGATAATACTGCGTAAACTCCTTTTGTGCTACGCTGCAGATTTCTCCATGCTTGTCAAATAAAATACAGCGGCAGCTGGTAGTTCCCAAATCCAGCGCCATGATATATTTATTCTTCATACTTTCACGACCTTTCCTTGATATTTTTAAGTATAACACAAAACATAAGGAGCCGCCACTTTCGTAGCAGCTCCTGAAAAAGCATATTTAATTATATTTGATTGGAATCCTGATAATGTATACGGTGCCTTATCGGACGTCTTATAAATTAGGCAAGAACATTACCAACCCCGGAACATAGGTGACAATAAGTAATGCTACTAACAACGCTACGATAAACGGCCAAACTTCCTTGAAGAATTCGCCGAGCGGCGTTTCCGTTATCGCACAAACCGTAAACATCATCGAACCGAACGGTGGCGTCAGACCGCCGATCATAATGTTAACAATACAGATAATACCGAAGTGTACAGGGTCTACACCCAGTTTGGTTACAACAGGAACCAGCAGCGGAGCCAGAATAATCAGTGCAGCGCCACCCTCAAGGAACATGCCCAAAATCAGCAGCAGGATATTTACCAGCATCAGCATCATGTACGGATTGCGGGTAAAGTCAAGCATTGCGGAAGTTATATGCTGCGGAATACGCTCCCAGTTCAGATAATAGCCAAAGAAAGAAGCTGCAACGATAATCAGTACAACGGAGCTGGTACCGTAAATAGTTTCCTTCATAATAGGCCAGGCATATTCCCATTTCAGCTCCTTATAAATGAAGACACCTACCAAGATGCAATATACTACTGCTACAGCGCCTGCCTCGGACGGAGTGAACATACCCATGCGCAGGCCGGCAATAATACCGAACGGGAACAGCAGCGCCCAGATAGATTCCTTAAGCTGAGTCATGATTTCGCCGAAGGTAGCAGCCTTTTCACGCGAAGGCTTGTATCCACGCTTTTTGGAAACAATGGCAACAACAATCATCATAGATACTGCCATGAGAATGCCGGGCACATAGCCTGCCATAAACATTTTAGTTACGGATACGCTGGCAATCAGCGCATAAATAATCAGGTTAATTCCGGGAGGAATTACAGGCGTACTTGCGGAGGATGCAGCTGTTACCGCGGCACTGAAGGCTCTGCCGTAACCACGCTTTTCCATTTCCGGAACAAGCATTTTACTCTGCATAGCAGCATCAGCGTTAGCACTGCCGGAAACACCGCCCATCAGCAGGCTGAGCAGTACGTTAACCTGAGCCAGACCGCCGGTCATATGACCCATGAGCACGTCGGTAAATTTCATCAGCTTATCGCTGATACCGGCATAGTTCATGATGGAGCCTGCCATAATAAAGAAGGGAATTGCCAGCAGCGGGAAGGACTGCGTGCTGGTAATAATACGTTGGAATACCAGATGCGCAGGAGAAGTCGCATCCAAAAAGGTAAAGTAGGAAATCGTTGCACCGAACAGGGCATAAGCGATTGGAATACTGGAAAAATAAAGCACAAAAACGATGATGACGGGCAAATAAGCCATTATTTTTCCTCCTTTCCGGAACCGGTAACATCCTGCCAGACAAATTTAATAGAATACATGGTCATGAGTACAAACGCAATCAGTACGGAAGAACTGATATAAACGGAAGAAATACCCAGTACCGGGGTCATTTTCGTATAGGATTTGGAAATATAGATAATAGAAAGATAAGACATGTAGCCGTTGAGCGCGACAAGAATAACGTCGGTAATCAGGCCGATAGCCTTCTGCATACCTTGGGGCATTCTCTTAACAATGATATCAACGCCAACGTGACCACGATGCTTGAATACGGCAACAGCGCCGATAAATACCGACCAGACAAAGCAGCCGGTAGCAACCTCTTCAGACCAAACAAGGCCGGAGTTAAAAACATAACGCAGAACAATATTGATGACAACAAGGATAGTAGTAATGCTGATGAAAAATGCAGCAACTAAATCTTCCAGATTATTTAGCACGAAGCTCAGGTTTTTACCCAAAATTTTACCTCCATTTTTTATAGTAATACTTATGCAAAGGAAGGAGCTGTCACGCCGCATACATGCAGCGTGGTAGCTCCTTAGTGTTTCATTATAACGGTTTAGTAATGTTGAAAAAATCTACAGCTTATTTTGCAGCGCGGATTTTTGCCAACTCAGCTTTCAGCTTTTCATAGATACCAGGAGTTGCGCCTTCTTTTTCTTCCATCTGTTTGAATACAGGTTCGGTAGCTTTTTCGAAAGCAGCATGGTTAACATCGTTGAATTTTACGCCCTTGCTTTCCAGTTCCTTATAAACCTTGTTATAGGATTCGGTGGAAATCTTGGTCATTTCTTTACCGCCGTAAGCAAATTCTTCAGCAACGATCTTCTGATCTTCCGGAGACAGGCTGTTGAATACTTTGGTGGAAATGTATACGCCGCAGGTACCCAGGAAATGCTTGGTGGTAGCTACGTTTTTAACGTGCTCATAGCATTTGGTACCGATGTTGGTGAATTCGGAGCCTTCCAGACCATCTACAACGCCTTGGGAAACGCCGGACAGAGTTTCGGAGAACGGCAGGCTGGTAGCAGTAGCGCCCATAGCATTGATGGTGTCAATGAACAGCTTGCTGCCGGGAGTACGCAGTTTCAGGCCTTTCATGTCTTCAGGTTTAGTAATAACCTTGTTGGTCATAACATTACGGAAGCCGAAGATGTAGTCCAGAGCCAGAACCTTAATACCTTTTTCTTCAGCTTTCTTTTCCATATCCTTAACCAACGGAGTTTCAATCATCTTCTCATATTCGTCATAAGATTGATACAGCATCGGACCAACCAAAGGTTTGAAATCAGGTACATAGTCACCCAGATAAGACGGGTCTTCTACAGAAATAAAGTTGGCACCGTTAGCAACCTGCTCCAGACCATCCTTGTAGCAAGCCAGCTGGTTTTGACCAAAGCATTGAATTTCTACACGGCCATTGGTTTTCTTCTTGATACGTTCAGCAACCAATTCCATGGATTTGTACAGCTGCTCATCGGGAGAAAATACATGGCTCAGCTTCAAAACAACCTTTTTGTCAGAACCTGCTGCCTTTTCATCCTTTTTGTCAGAACCGCCGCAACCGGTCAGCGCCAACATCATAACAGACATTAACAGAAGAGCTACGATCTTTTTCATGTTCATCCTCCTAAATCCCTTGTTGAATTTTGTTGAAATTTATTATTATAGAGATTCCCGTTTTGAATCTGATATCATATTAACAGAGTGACACAGAATTGTCAATAATTTTACGCATATTTAGCAAATGCACTTGCAGTCTTGTTTTTGGCCGTTTTTTATCCCTATTGGCCTTATTGTGTCCCACTTGTTTTTTCGCTTATCTTATGCTAAGATAGTGTTGAACATTATTGAAAATTTCAAGGAGGAATAGAAATGGTTCAAATTTTTGCGCACCGCGGCTTCAGCGGCTATTATCCTGAAAATACTATGCTTGCTTTCCAAAAGGTAGCAGAAGAAACTGTTGCTGACGGCATTGAACTGGATATCCAGCTCACCAAAGACGGTGAAATCGTTATCATGCATGACGAAATGCTCGACCGCACCACTAACGGCAGCGGCTGGCTGAAGGACCATACCCTGGAAGAGCTGAAAATGCTTTCTGTAGGCGTTAATGTCAAAGGCTTCTTCCCTCGCCAAACCATTCCTACATTACGCGAATATTTCACCTGGCTGAAAACCACCAAGCTGATTACCAATATCGAGCTCAAAACCAGCTATTTTGAATATGAAGGCATTGAAGAAAAGCTCATTGCTATGGTCAAGGAATTCGGTCTGGAAGACCAGATCTGGTATTCTTCCTTCAACCATTACACTGTTGCCAGAATCAAAAAACTGATGCCGGAAGCAAAATGCGGTCTTTTAACCGACACCTGGCTGATGAACATCGGTGAATATGCTGCTTCCCAAGGCGCTGCAAGTGTTAACGCTCGCACCTATTTCTGTGCTAAGGAAGGCGTTGCTGCTGATCTGCACGCACACAACATCGCTCTGCAGGCATGGACTCCTAACGATGCTGAAATGATGCAGGAGCTGGTTGATGCCGGTGTTGACGTTCTGATTACCAATTATCCTGACATTGCCGCAAAGGTTTTAGGCAGATAATTTATATCAGCAACCTGATACATAATTAAATTAGAAAGGATTGTGTTTATGCCTAAGAAGGTTACCCTGAAGGATATTGCTGCCAAGGCAGGTCTTTCGCCTGCCAGCGTATCGATGATTCTCAACAGGCGCAGTATTGACCGTTTCAATGCAGAAACTGTTGAACAGGTCTACGCTATCGCCACTGAGCTCGGCTACAAAAGCAGCAAGGAAAAGGCCTACGCCCTCGTCAGGCCCTCAGATACACTGATTATTATTATCTGTCCTTCATTATTCAATCCTTTCTATACTACTATTATACAGGGTATTGAAATCGCTGCCCGTAAGCAGGGCTTTGTCACCTCCGTCCGCACCACCTATTGGGATACGGATACAGAAAAATTTATCATGGAGCAGGCCCGTAAATTCAACGTTGCCGGTGTCATCTTTGCCATGATTCCCCAACAGCCGCAGCTGGCATATCAGCTGAGCAAATATCTGCCGGTTGTTGCCATCGGTGACAGACGCAGTGATCTGGAGCTTGCTACAGTAGATATGAATAATTTTACTGCAGGTCAGCTCATCGGCAAGCATCTTACGGATTTGGGACATAAACATGTTGCCTATCTTTCTACAACGCTCAACGATCAGCACACCTCACGTGTGCGCCGCTATCAGGGTCTGGAGGATGCCTGCAAGGCAGCAGATGCCAAGCTTTCCCTCTTCACCCAAGAGATTACTTCTGACTACGAGCTTTCGCACGTTGAAGTAGAATACAGCACAGGCTATGAGCTTGCCAACCGTTGTCTTGATACAGCGCCGGAAACAACAGCCATGGTCGCTATCAACGATATGGTTGCCTACGGTGCATATAATGCCATTATCGACAGAGGCCTAAGGATTCCCGATGATATCAGCCTTTGCGGCTTCGATAACATCTTCCCCTCGTATCTGCGCGGTGTCAGCCTCACAACTATCGACAACTCGCTGACAGAATGCGGCAAAAGCGCCTTTAAGCTGTTGCAGGAGGAAATAGCCAGCTACGAGCACCACGGTAAATTTGAGCCTATTACCCATGTAGAATACAAATGCCGTCTTGTTGCCCGCTCCAGCAGCGGCACTGCTCCCATGCGTTGACAATTCCCGCAGGATACTGTACAATAAAGCCTACATAGTTTCTATGAATTAAAGAATTGTGCAGGTTTTAATTATGAACAACAAATATACAAAAGCACTCAAAGCTGCTTTTCCACTAACGCTGCCAATTTGCGCAGCGTTTCTTTTTTTAGGCATTTCCTACGGCTTTTACATCTGCAGCAAGGGCTTTTCGCCCTGGTATCCGTTTTTTACCAGTGCGCTTGTCTTTGCCGGCAGCATGGAATTCGTTCTGGTCACGATGCTGCTGAGCCCCTTCAATCCTTTATACTGCTTTTTTATGGCACTGATGATTAACTCGCGTCATCTTTTCTATGGCCTGAGCATGTTGGAAAAGTATAAGAATACCGGTCTGAAGAAATTTTATCTGATCTTCGGTATGTGTGATGAATCCTTCGCCATCAACTGCAATACTGTTATACCTGAAGGCATCGACAAGGGCTGCTTCATGCTCTGCGTAAATCTGCTGAACCAAATCTACTGGGTAGCTGGCGCAACCATCGGCGGTCTTTTAGGCAACAGTCTGCAAATCAATACCAAAGGCCTGGACTTTGCCCTCGTCGCTCTCTTCACGGCAATTTTCGTCAGCCAATGGCAATCGACAGAAAATAACACTCCTGCTGTTTTAGGCATTGTCATTCCGTTGGTTTGCCTCGTGCTCATCGGTCCGCAAAGCTTTATTCCGCCGGCTATGCTGCTTCTGCTGCTGGTATTCATCACCGCATATTACAAAGGGGGCATTAAATTATGAGCTTCGCAGAACAAATCATAACCATTGCCGCCGTTGTCGCAGGTACGATGTTAACGCGCTTTCTGCCCTTCATCCTGTTTCCGGCCAATAAAAAAACGCCGCCTCTGGTAGCATTTTTAGGTAAAATGCTGCCTGCGGCCGTTATGGGCATGCTTGTTGTCTACTCCCTCAAGGATACGCAAATTCTTAGCGGCAGCCACGGCCTGCCTGAAGCCATAGCCGTAGCGCTGACAGTTATCCTGCAGGCAACCCTGCGCAATCTGCTGCTGACGATAGCAGCAGGCACTATAGGCTATATGCTGCTGGTGCAATATGTATTTATGTAAAGAATGTTCGAAAGCAAGCACAAAGATATCAGCAAAGCTGTAATACGAAAGATAATATTCCCCATATATAATGGTAAATTGATTTTCTACTATTATATATAGTATAGGGGAATGTTTTTTATCTGCCGTACAAAATTAAAACTACCCTCCGCCATGCTCTGTCCAACATGACGAAGGGTAGTCTTTTCATTTATATCCTATATATACTGCCAATGTCCCCTAAGCAAATATATACAGAAAGAAGGAATTTGTAATTGTAAGCATCTTTGAAGCTTTGTGCGTCAGGGCAGCTTCCGCCCCGTCTATAATAAATTGTTCTCTATCCAATTTGCGTCTGCTGACCGCTCCCATTTGGGAGCGTTGCAGACGTTTTAAGAAAGGTGGTAAGACTTATGTCTTTAATTAATTATGCTGCAGTTGGGAAGAACGGCCATACGATAGGAATAACGATGATTGCAACAATCATGCTGACTGCTACCAAGCCGCCGCCGCATTTTACATAATCCATGAATTTGTACTTGCCAGGGCCAAGTACCAGGGTGTTCGGAGGAGTACCTACCGGAGAAGCGAATGCGCAGCTGGAAGCAATCAGGATTGCCATCAGTACAGCTTTCGGAGATGCACCCATTTGAGTAGACAGTGCAATGCCAACCGGGCACAGCAGAGCTTTAGAAGCGGTGTTGCTCATAAACTGAGTCAGGACAACTGCCAGACCGAAGAGTACAGCAGTTACCAGATACGGAGACGGGTTACCGCCCATCAGGCTTACGGTAAATTCAGCAATCAGCTTGCCGGCGCCGCTGGTGTTCATAGCTGTTGCAACAGGAATCATGCCTGCAAATAGGAAGATAGTAATCCAGTCAATGGAGTTATAGGCTTGTTTTTCAGTGATGCAGCCTGTCAGTACGCACAGTACCGCTCCGACAACAGCAGCCAGTTCCAGAGGAACGACGCTGGTTGCCATAGAACCGATAACGCCAACCATGATGATACCGCAGATCATCTGTTTTTTAGGAGTAGTGTTAGTAGCATCAATCTCCTGCTCTACATCTGCAACCTCGTCGGTTTTAGCTTCCGGCAGAATATATTTGCCAAGGAACATCATGTAAACTATGCCGGCAACAGTAATAGGAATGCCGATGTAGGCATATTCAAAGAAGCCAAATTGCAGCTCCGGCATACCAGCTGCTTTCAGAGCAACGTTTGCCAGAATGTTCGGCGGGGTACCAATCAAGGTACAGGTACCGCCAAGGCCGGCAGCGAAAGCCAACGGCATCAGCTGACGAGAAGCGGAAAGCTTTGCTTGTGCGCAGATACCCATAACTACAGGAATCAGGCAAGCGGTGGTACCAGTGTTAGACAAGAACGCAGACATAACAGCTGCAATAATCATAAGACCAAACATCAGGCTGTTTTCATTGGTACCAAACAGCTTTACTACAGCGCCGCCAACCTTTTGAGCAAGGCCGGTGTAAAACATAGCAGCGCCAACGACGAACATACCGCCAAAAAGAACTACAGTAGAATCTGCCAGGCCAAGGAAGATTTGGTTCTCAGGAACCAGGCCCAATGCACTGCAGGCTATAGCAGCCAGAACCGCGGTCATTGCCAGCGGAATCATTTCGGTAACGAATAACAGTGCAACTACTGCTAACAAAATCAAGCATTTAATTGCTGGTGTCATAAAAATTTCCCTCCACTTATTTCTTCTTAAATAGGTTTACATATTGAAAAGTGTTTACAAAGAGCTTGCCATCTTCGCCTCGATGCGGGAAGACTTTACCTTCCTTTTTCCTGTTCTCGATAGCTCGATAGTAAAACTTCTTGTCTACCTGTTTCAGGTACTCCCGAATCTTAGAATCTTCTTTTTCATCATTCATGATAAGTGCAATGTCCAAAACTTATCAGCTCCTTTCTTGTTCCTTTTGGAGAGTGCCTTTCACTGTTAGAGATTATACAATATATTCCAAAATAATAAAAATACCTAGTTGGAATAGAAGTTATATGAATTAAGTATATTTCGGAAAGTAATTAAATATATTTTGGAACTAATTTCCACTTATTTTTTACAGCAGGCAGTTTTACATTATACTATAATTAAATTATCGCCGGAATAAAAATACCTATGTAGCATTATTCATATATCAGTCAGGAATATTTTAGGCGAACAAAAAGCCAGTCTGCCAACGACGTACAAGGAGGTAGGCTATAACGTCATCGCTCGCGGACTGGCATATTATAATGCTGCTGTCTAAAGCTTAAAGCAAAATATTCTTAAACCACTTACTATAGTATTCTCTGTCCAACTCTTTGAGATAGTTCAGTACAAAGCTCATCTTTCTTCTTAACCTCTTTTTAATGCTTTCAGGGATGCTTCGCTCAGTTTGAAGCCCTGTACTCTTTTGCTGAAGGCAAAGCCTTTTTCACCACAATGCGGGAATACTTTTGCTGCACCGTTGCGTTGACGGCATAGATGTGCGAATAAACCGATTTCTTTTTCGACTGCCATTTTTGTTTCAGCCATGATTGTTCTCTCCTTTGCTTTGAATAAGTCAATTTGTCAATTTGCTCTGTATAAGGCCCCTGCTTTATACGCATTTAGTATAACAGATATTGCTTAATAAGAAAAATAGCTAATAGGAATTATAGATATGACATTTTATTATTGCTTTTTAGCATTCTTCTGTTCTATAATAGCCTTAACCACTTAAATTCTTGAAATCATACTAGCAATATGATAAACTAATTATATTATTCCTATATTTAGAATTCATTACTGTTTTTGTTTTACATAAGTTTAGTTTTAGTTGGAGGTCTGCAAAACATGGAATTAGACAATTACAGAAACTTTTTGGCAATTATCGAAGCCGGCAGTTTTACCGGTGCGGCTGATTACGTACACATCGCTCAGCCGGCCCTCAGCAAGCAGCTGCGTGCCCTGGAAAACTATTTCGGCACCAAGCTTATAATTACCACCCGCGGCAGCCGTCAGATTCTCCTGACCGAAGCAGGACGCGTCCTCTATCAAAAAGCAAAGTACATGTGCGCTTTGGAGGATCTTGCCAAAAGCGAAATCGAAAACATCATGGGCGGTGTTGTAGGCACCCTGCGTTTCAGCATTGCCAACTCCCGCAGTGCTTTATTCATCAAATCCTCACTCAAGGATTTCTGTGCTCTTTATCCTAATATCAAATGTGAGCTGTTTGAAGCAAGCATAAATGAACAGACACAGCAAATGCTTAACGGTATTACCGAGCTGGGAATTTTGAGTGTTCCGGTAGAGCATCAGGATAACTTTGAGGTTCTCTTCCGTCGCGATGAAGAGCTTACAGCCGTTTTCCATAAAAACTCTGTTTTTTTGGACGACAGCAAAAAGGTTGTCACCCTTAAGGAATTAGAGGATGTACCTCTGAGCATCAGCTCCGGCTGCTCCGAAATTTTTCTCAAGGCCTGTGCGCAGACATCCATCGTGCCGCGTATCACCTGCACCAGCACAACCCGCAGCACTACATTGGAATGGACACGCGTCAAGGCAGCTGTTTCTATAGTGCCTGTAGAGCCCGGAGAGGACCTTGGTGAAGAATTTATCACCCGTCCTATATCCGACATCAAGGCAGACGTTTACAAAACCGTAGTAAAGGTTAAGGACAGACCGCTTTCCGTCGTTGCCCAGCATTTCCTCAAATTCTATTCCAAGACACGTAATTCACAACAGGTATGCAACCTGGATGAAGTCCTGAAAAACTCCTCGTTATAAAACAAAAACCGCCTCACGGCGGTTTTTTGTTTTATAATACTATGCTTATGCTTTCCTTGCGAAGGCAATAAAAAAGCCGCCTTACCTGGCGGTTTTTTTATTGTTGCATTGCCACACCCCTGTAACAAGCTACACACGATAAAATTGGAGGAGAAGGAGAATTTGAAAAATCTTTACGTAACAGAACAGCAAATTGTCCGATTTGCTTGGTTTGTTCTAATGTTTGGGAAATCAATATTTCGACCCACATTTGATAGTTGAAAAAAACCGTCTTTGCAAGCAAAGACGGTTAATGCGCACAATTAAGATAGCTGCCACTCTCACATAAACAGTATCTTGTCTGTTAACATCTTCTCCTGTCGCTCGCAGGTCAAGCATATGCTTGTACGAAGTGCTTTGCTGACTCCAGGCAAACCTGTTACAGCGGCGGGACCGTGTGGATTTTCACCAATTAGCGCTTCATACGAAATATTGATTTGTTGCTTTTAATTATACTAAGTCCGATTAAGAATGTCAAGACTTTAGCGAAAAAGTTCTCGAAAAAAATATTGTAAGAACTTATATCACTAAAGAGGCGCTTATTTGTTGACAATAAAAGAATTAGCATCTCTTACTCTTTTTAGGTTAAAAATTCTCACGCCCCGCTTTGTTTTACATTGTGTTTTTACACTTTTATATTAATGTTTTGCAGCACCTATAAGCCATTATAAAAAACAAAAAGGCTGTCACCGATGAAGCTTCATCAATGACAGCCTTTAGCTTGCCGGTCAAAAATCACCACTGGGTGCTTTCTTGCCAGACTTTATTTGTTTTGATTGCGATGCCTCATTGAAGCACGATCAATATCAAAGGCATTAATCAGCTCGGTAACAGCCTGACTTGGGGATACCACGCCATTAACAGCTGCTTCCATTACTGCCGGTAAGCGTCCTTTAATCATCGGGTCTTCAAAGAACAGGTTATGTAAATGCTCGTCAATCATGCTGTTAACCCAAGAAATAGTCTGCGATTTACGACGTCTGTCGAAGGAACCGCATTCCTTGGTAACCTTTTCGAACTTGCGCATTACTGCCCAAAGCTCAAGCAGGCCTTCCTTGGTCAAAGCAGAGCATCTGTAGGCGTGAGTTTTCCAGCCTTCGGTAGCAGGGCGGATGAATTCAATCATACGCTCATACTCACCCTGGGTAACAATAGCTTTCGGCAGATTGTCACCATCGGCTTTGTTGACAACGATAGCGTCGGCAACCTCCATGATGCCTTTCTTGATGCCTTGCAGATCATCACCGGCACCGGTCAGTACTACCAGCATAAAGAAGTCAACCATCGAACGGACAGTGATTTCGGACTGGCCTACACCTACGGTTTCTACTAAGATAACGTCACAGCCTGCAGCCTCGCAAAGCAGCATGGTTTCACGGCTTTTACGGGCAACGCCGCCCAAGGTACCCTTTGCAGGGGACGGACGGATAAAGCAATTTGGTTCACGCGAAAGCATCTGCATACGCGTTTTATCACCCAAAATAGAGCCACCGGTAATAGAGCTGGTAGGGTCGACAGCAAGAACTGCGACCTTGTAGCCCTGATGACACAGCATCTGGCCAAAGGACTCGATAAAGGTACTTTTGCCGGCACCCGGTACACCGGAAATGCCGATGCGCAAAGCTTTGCCTGTACGCGGCAGAAGAGCCTGCAGGACACGCTGTGCTTTATCAAAATCCCTCGGTGCATTGCTTTCTATAAGAGTAATAGCTTGAGATAAGGTTTTACGATCGCCTTCACTGACTCCTTTTATTAACTCTTCCGGACTAGGCTTTTTCCTCAAGGGGAATTTCCTAATTTTATCCACAGGGTTATACTTCTCCTCGCTGACAGCGTTTACGGCACTGTCAATCCCGCCCATTACAGAGCAGGCAAAGTTAGGATCTTTTTTCAGGGGTACCCAACTCGGCCTAATATCTTTTTCACCAGTTTCAGGCATTTATATCACCTCAGTCTTCAGCGTGTTCAGCTTTTGCACGGTCAACCAACATTTGCAGTAATTGGATGCAGCACTTAGGAATGTTGGTACCAGGTCCAAAGATGCCTGCTGCACCATGTTCATACAGGTAGTCGTAATCCTGTGCAGGAATTACGCCGCCGATACATACCATGATATCTTCACGGCCACGTTTCTTCAGTTCTTCAACGATTGCCGGCAGCAAGGTTTTATGACCTGCAGCCAGAGAAGAGAAGCCAACCATATCAACGTCGTTATCTACAGCGTCTTGTGCAGATTCTTCCGGAGTCTGGAACAGAGGACCAACGTCGACGGTCCAGCCCATATCAGCGAAGGAGGTTGCCAGAACTTTTTGTCCGCGGTCATGACCGTCTTGGCCCATTTTAGCCAGGAAGATACGAGGACGACGGCCTTCAAGTTTTTCAAACTCATCAGCCAGTTTGGTAGCTTTTTCCATGTCATCGTTGCCGCTGAATTCACTGGAGTATACACCGGATACAGTGTGGATTACAGCATTGAAACGACCGGATACTTTTTCAACTGCGTCAGAAATTTCACCGAGGGAAGCACGGTCGCGAGCAGCTTGTACAGCCATTTCCAGCAGGTTGCCGTTGTCACGGGTTTCTGCTGCGCGGGTAATAGCTTCCAGATCGCGTGCAACAGCGTCGTTGTCGCGTTCTGCTCTCAGTTTTTCCAGACGTTTAATCTGAGCGTTACGTACAGCGGTGTTATCGATGGACAGTACGTTCAGAGGATCTTCCTTAGCCAGACGATATTTGTTCAGGCCAACGATGGTTTCTTTACCGCTATCGATGTTAGCTTGGCGACGGGCTGCGCACTCTTCGATACGCATTTTCGGCAGGCCGGTTGCAATAGCTTTTGCCATACCACCGAGTGCTTCAACTTCCTGGATATGAGCCCAAGCACGGCGAATGATTTCGTTGGTGAGGTATTCAACATAGTAGGAACCGCCCCACGGATCGATAATCTTGCAGACTTTGGTTTCATCCTGGATGTACAGCTGGGTGTTACGAGCAAGACGAGCGGAGAAGTCGGTCGGCAGTGCGATAGCTTCGTCCAGTGCGTTTGTATGCAGGGATTGGGTATGGCCCAGAGCAGCAGACATAGCTTCCATACAAGTACGGGAGATGTTGTTGAACGGATCCTGTTCGGTCAGAGACCAGCCGGAAGTCTGGCTGTGAGTACGCAGTGCCATGGATTTCGGGTTCTTAGCGCCGAAGCTCTTAAGAATCTTAGCCCACAGAACACGAGCAGCACGCATTTTAGCAACTTCCATGAAGTAGTTTTTGCCCATATCCCAGAAGAAGGACAGACGTTTTGCGAATGCGTCTACAGGCAGGCCTGCAGCTTCACCGGTACGGATATATTCCATACCATCGGCCAGAGTGTAGCCTAATTCAAGGTCGCAGGTTGCGCCGCACTCTTGAATATGGTAACCGGAAATGGAAATACTGTTGAATTTAGGCATATATTTGGTGGTATATTCGAAAATATCACCGATGATACGCATGGACATAGCAGGCGGATAAATGTAGGTGTTACGTACCATGAACTCTTTCAGAATATCGTTCTGAATGGTACCGGCCATGATGGATTTATCAACACCTTGTTCTTCACCGGATACGATGAAGAATGCCAGTACAGGCAGTACTGCGCCGTTCATAGTCATGGATACGGACATCTGATCCAGAGGAATACCGGAGAACAGGATGTTCATATCGAGCATGGAGCAAACAGATACGCCTGCTTTACCAACGTCACCAACTACACGCGGGTTATCAGCGTCATAGCCGCGGTGAGTCGGCAAGTCGAACGCGATGGACAGACCTTTTTGGCCTGCAGCCAGGTTACGACGATAGAATGCGTTGGATTCTTCCGCAGTGGAGAAACCTGCATATTGACGTACAGTCCACGGACGGAATACATACATTGTGGAGTAAGGACCACGCAGGAACGGAGGAATACCGCTCATGAAGTCCAAATGGTTACATTTATCATAGATATCCTTGGTGTACAGCGGAGCTTTAGGAATACGTTCCAAGGTAGTATCATAAAGGGCATCATAATTTTCGCCCATTTTTTCTTCCAGATTTTTCTTCCATTCGTCATAAGAACAAGAAGGATGATCAGGAAGGGCTACTTTAGTGAAATCCGGATTAATGCTCATTATTCAATCATCCCTTTCTTCTTTTGCAGCATCTTCAGAGTTTGGAAGCAGTTAGCTTTTACGCTGATGAAATCGTCAACGCCAGCATCTTTGTAAACTTGTTCCATGTCTTTTGGAGCAGCGCCGGCCAGGAACAGAGTAGCGGACGGTTTCATAGCTGCTTTAATCATCGGAGCCAGTTTCGGAACGATTTCCGGATAGGTAGCATCGGTGGAGCAGATAACTGCAACATCGTAGTCGCCTTCTTTGAAAGCTTTGAGGCATTTTTCGTATTGATCGCCATCTTCGCCGTCTTGGAAACCATCGTTCAGATGAACGTTGAATTCACCAACCTGCAGGAAAGAGGTGGAGAAGTCGGCACGAGCTTTATGTTGAGGAATCGGTCCCATGTTGCACAGGAATACTTCAACATTTTTGCCGGTTTTCTTAACATAGTCTTCAGTTTCGAAACGCAGTGCTTCATAGCGCTCGGTCCAGTGATGAGCAGCGATTGCTTCAACGGTTTCCGGAGCTTCAGCCTTGCAGGATGCAGCAGCAACCTGGCCGATAGTAGCACCGTTGCTGAATGCTTCGATTGCGCCTTCAACAGTTTCAACAGCAGCCAGCTTGCCGGCCAGGTAGTTGGTGTCGATGTCAGCAACGTAAGCAGCAACAGCAGCTTCGCGTTCTTTCTTCAGTTTCGGAGTGTCCTCTTCGCGGCGCTCCAGCGGTTCTTCGGTCATGTTCGGGTACATGTTTACGCCAACAGCGCGATCGCTGCGCATTTCCAGAGCTTTGAAGCGCTTAGCCAGAACGTCAGCAACTTGTGCTTGCGGATAGCCGGCTTCCAGAGCTTTAATGATGCCGCCCATTTCCTCAACCTTTTGGAACTCAGCCCAGATTTTTTCGGTAATCTGCTTGGTCAGGGTTTCAATGCCCCAGGAACCGCCAGCAGCATCAATCGGGCTCAGCATACCAAATTCTTCTTGCAGCATTACATGCAGGTTACGAGCGATACGACGGGAGAATACGTCGCCTTTACGGATCAGCTCGTCAAACGGCGGATTGTCATAAGTGCAAACGCCGCCTACAACGCTGGAGAAGGTTTGGGTGCAGTTACGCAACATGTTAACATACGGGTCAACAACGGTTTTAGTGAAGCGAGCGCAACGGCCATGAACTTTAATAGCACGGTCTGCTTCTTCAGCACCGAATGCTTCCATAATAGCTGCCCAGATCATACGCAGGGAACGCAGTTTTGCGATTTCCATGAAGAAGTTAGCACCTTGGTTGAAGCAGAAGTACAGGGAGTTAGCAATATCGTGCAGTTCAACACCGCGTTTTTGCATTTGACGTACATATTCAACTGCAGTAGCAAAGGTGTAAGCAACCTCTTGTACTGCTTCAGCACCGCCATCGGTGTAAGCATCACTGTTGATGAAAACAGTGCGCAGCTCCGGAGTATTAGCTTTAGCAAATTTAATGGTTTCAGCCATTTCATCATACAAAGCATCCAGAGAGGTTTCGGTTTTACCGGTTTTTACCAGCTCGCCGATCGGGTCGCCGCCGATAACGCCGCGCAGGGTTTTTACATCATGACCTGCACCCTTCAGAGCAGCAACAGTCAGAGCCAGCAGGTTTTTAGCGCCGGCACCGGTGTACATCATAATAGGATATTTGTCAAGTTTCAGACCATCCAGCAGAACGCTCATATCTTCAACGGTAGTAACGTTCACGCCAATATCGCCGGGTTTTTCTGCATCTTTAACGTCTACGCCGTTTTTGGTTGCAGTATCCAGTTTGATATTGTAAACAGTGGAGCCCTTGGAAATTTCTTCCTTCAGCAGCTCGTTGTTTTCAGCCGGCAGGGTTTCATCGCAAGCTTGTGCAATGCCCCAAGGCTCGTGTACATAACCGTTAACAGTTGCGCCACGCAGGAAATCGCCCATACCGGGATAATCGTTGGTCGGCAGAATTGCATCAGTGCCTTTACGAGTATAAATCGGGTCAAAGGTAATGCCCTCGTAGTTTTTTGTATACATGATCTTGTCAAAGGGTTTGCCCTTCAACAGTGCATTACATGCCTCCACCCATTCATCCCAGGTGGGTTCGGTAAATTCATCAAAAGTTACCTCCGGGAATTCGGTTACTTTCTCTGACTTACGCAACATGGCTTCCAGTTCTTTGTCTGTCAACGGTCTTTCGCCATCAACGACTGCTGCAGTTTTTTGTTGTTCATCAGCCATTCAAATAATCCTCCTTTAATAATTTAATCATTACTGTGAAAAAGCTCACAGCACCAAGCTGAAACGCATATCACCTCCAGCCAATCTCGTCTGCTGATGCAGCTGCTATCCGACCGCTCTCACCCGGTCATCAGGGGACATGTGCCGCATCCTTGCTTGGATAGATTTTAAGAAGCAAACAGCATTTATATACACGGTCACGGTTGTCCAGGCCGTATATAACAAAATAACAGGCAGTTTAATCTGCCAGGAACTCCTGCAGACGTCCGTAATTAATCTGGACTCTGCGCAGCTCGTTTTCTTCAGGCATAGTATCATTAAGAATCATGTTGCCTAAAGCAGCACCCGGCTCTGCGCCGCGGTTCTGCATAAAACGGGCATAGTATTCAATCTGCGGAACATCTTCGGCAGCCTTGTAAATAACAGCAGCCTGTTCCAAAGGATCTTCTGCGATGATATAGGGATTTACACCTTCATTAAAGTATTTTTTCAAAAGCTCGCAGATATCTGTCTTTTTGGGGTTATATTGCACACGTACGCACTTTACTTCCAGCTCACCGCTGGCTTTAGCACGTCCGGCAACAACTTCTTCAACGCCTTTCATACCTTCAAAGGCTGCTAGCAGTTCAGCAATTTTGCCTGCCAAATATAATTCTTTCATATCAATAACCTCCCTTTAAACAGCAAAAAATAAAGCCACCACATTTGTGATGGCTGGATTGTCAGCACGACAGCGCACCCCTACGCTGTCGTACTTGAGAGGAGAAAGGAAATGTTCTCAGCTAAAAGAAAAATTTGAGAATGGGATTTGAAAAACACGATATGTCCAGTATCGCGGACAAGTATGACAGATAACATCGATGGCCCGGCCACTCTCCAAAAGGTCACAGCCATCACATGACCTTCAATGGCATAAGAAACAGAAAACCGTTTCTCAAAAAGAATCCTTTACCCAATATGGGCAGGACTTTTGAAAAACGGTGAAATATCAAAAGCTACTAGGCGCACAAGCCTATACTACAGCTCTACGACATCTCTCCCCGTCTCTCGCAGGTCAAACGACGATGCATCTTACAGGCAGTTCTTCTGGCTTCGCTTCTTCACGTGTTTCACCTTCCCAGAGGACCCCTCCAGTGGTATAAACAAAACACGCTCCACGTCACAGCGGCGGGACCGTGCCGGACTTTCACCGGCTTCTCTATTGAGCATTCGCACCTGTAATATCAATATCAACTTGTTGACTTAATTATAGCAGTTACTATTTATCTTGTCAACCTTTTTCATTGATTTTTATTTTTGTGTTTTCGTTCCATGTATATATCAGTCTTATGTGTAGCTGCATCCATTTCTGATTAACTGTTCTTTGTGTTTAATTTACATATAATACAATAAAAAATCTATTATATCAGCCGCAACCGGCTTTAAGGCAATAAAAAACGCCTACAGCTCAGCTGCAAGCGTTCTTACGATTTAGCAATCTTCATTTTTATACCACCTGTTAATGGATATAGTAGAAATTCATTTCATATAAAGCTTTGACAAATTTTTCCAGCATTATTCTCACCTCCCGAGATCAGTGAATCATATACCATTTAAAGTTGCACAGAGTTTCAACAAATTTTTCAAAAGTCATTTTTATATCATCCCTTCTGCTTTATTTTAAGGTCTTGCCTTAACATGCATTAAGTATAACACCTTATGACGTTTTTGTCCACTATGGACTTTTTATGTCCCGATAGATGTTTATAATGCTTCAAAGCCTTGCACCATGCTATTTTACAAGGATTTTACATACAAAAGCAAAGAGGACTGCTAGAAAAATTTTTCTTAAATCATGAAAAATTTTTCTGCAATCCTCTAAAATTATGCCTGCTTAGCCTTAAACCACCATGCCAGCAGCGGCGGGATAAAGATATTTATCACCAGCACACGCACCAGCTGATAGGTCAGGATAATCGAAACATTCTCACCCATACTCATACCGGCTAAAGACATTTCGGCTATACCTCCCGGCGCCATCGCCAGAAACGCCGTTACCAGCGAAAAACTGTAGCGTGCGGAAAGCACATTAGCCATACCGATACTCACAACAATGAGTATCGCCGTACCGATAAGAATATAGGGCACCATTTTTTCTGTTTTTACGATGCGGTCCGCATCAAGCTGCATACCCATGAACAGACCGATGCTGGCCTGCGCCGCCGCCATGAGCCAAAAAGGCACAGGCTGCACACCGCCGTCAAAGACGGAAAATGCAGCCGTCGCCAAAATCGGTCCTAACAGTTTCGGCGTCGGCATATGTATTTTTGTTGCTATAAAGCTGCCCAATATAGACAATGGCACTACAACAAGCCAATGCACTCCGCCATGATTGGGCAATGCTACGCTGCTGCCCGTCACCTGCGCGTTCAGCAGCCAGATTACAAGAAACGGCACAGTAATAACTACACCCAGCAGACGCAGAATCTGCATTACCATGACAACATTAGGATTGACCTCCTTGTCGTCCTCGCAAAGCAACATCGTCAGCGTCATGCCGCCGGGAAGCATACCCATAATGCAGCTTTTGAGGTTTTCCCGCGCCAGCTTTGCCGTAACAAAGGCCAAGGCAATACTGGCAGCCAAAATAACTATCGTTGCTTCCGCTACACCAACCAGCTCAGCCAGAAAGTTATTCCAAGTGTCGGCTGTAAAGGTAGAACCGATACCGTAGCCTGCAACCATCAATGCATATTCACGCCATTGCTTAGGCCAGCTTACGTCGCTGCGATGTGTCAGAGTTTTACAAAGCAAAGCAGTCAGCAGGCCGCCCAGCAAAAACGGTATCGGCAGATGCATGCGTACCAGCAGGCTTCCCAGGCAAAGCGCCATGATAAAAAGCAATAAGCGGTTTAAAAACATAGCTTTTACTCCTGCTCTACACCGTTAGCGGATAAAGCATTCATGATGCGCTCAATCAGCTCGCCGCGCATTGTATGCTGTGAGGAGGAATAAGTGATAATCTCATGCTCCTTCAGGCCCATTTCACGCTTGAAGAGTGCCTTTTGGGACATTGCCGCATTTTTAGAAAGCTTGTCGGATTTTGTCAGTACAACCTGTACCTTCAGGCCGCAGCTGCGCAGCCAGTTAAAGCATTCCATATCGCTGTCCATAGGCTTATGGCGGATATCAATCAGCTGGCAGACAACACCGAGGTTTTCACTGCCGGATAAATATTTGCTGATAAACCCGGACCATTGGTCCTTATTATTATGGTTTGTTTTAGCAAAGCCGTAGCCGGGTAAATCTACCAGATAAAAGGATGCCCTTTCATCCTCACCCTCAACTACGCGCTTAGCCTCCAGCTCATAAAAGTTGATGGTCTGCGTTTTTCCCGGAGTAGAGCTTACGCGTGCCAGGCCGTTGCGGCGGCAGAGTGAATTGATAAGCGACGATTTACCGACATTACTGCGGCCGATAAAGGCAGCCTCAATAAGAGCAGGCTGCGGATATTGGTCTGCACGTACTGCAGAGGCCACATATTTAGCACGGATAATATCCCAATTATCTTTACTCATTTTTATCCTCCAATGCCAGCTTCAAAACATCATCAAGATGCTCAACAGGTATAAACTGCATTTCCTTACGAATATTTTCCGGCAGCTCGTCCAGATCCTGCATATTGCGCTTCGGCAGCAGTACTGTCTTTACGCCATAGCGATAAGCCGCCAGCATTTTTTCCTTAATACCGCCGACAGGCCATACCTTGCCGGACAGGGAAATTTCGCCGGTCATCGCCAGCTTGCCTTTAACCTTTTTACCTGTCAGCGCCGATACCATGGCAGTAACCATTGTTACGCCGGCAGACGGTCCGTCTTTGGGCACAGCGCCCTCCGGCAGGTGGATATGGATATCCATCGTTTCACCAAAGTTGGCTGCAATCCCCAGCGCTTCCGCACGGCTGCGGATATAGGTATAACCGGCCTGAGCCGACTCCTTCATTACATCGCCCAGCTGACCTGTAAGCGTGAGGTTGCCCTTGCCCTTAAACGCCAGCACCTCTACCTTCAGCAGCTCGCCGCCGACACTGGTCCATGCCAGGCCATTGGCAACGCCGACACTTGATTTCAGGCTGATATCATCATCAAGGTAAATAACCGGTCCCAGATATTTTTCCAGATTCTTTTCTGTTACCTGAGCGCCCTTACTCTTGCCCTTGACGATTTTGAACGCAACCTTACGGCAAATGCCTGCCAGCTTACGCTCCAGGTTACGCACGCCTGCTTCCCTGGTATAGTCGTGAATTACACGGCGGATAGCCTTTTCGCTGACGCTTACCTTATATTTTTCCAAGCCGTTCAGCTTAAGCTCCTTCGGCAAAAGATGCAATTGAGCAATCTTAACCTTTTCTTCATCAGTATAGCTGCTCAGCTGGATAATCTCCAGACGGTCCAGCAGAGCCGGCGGAATAGTATCTACGGCATTAGCTGTTACAATCCAGAATACATGCGACAAATCAAACGGGAATTCAATAAAGTGGTCACTGAAGCTGTTGTTCTGCTCCGGATCAAGCACCTCCAACAGCGCTGAAGCCGGATCACCGCGAAAATCAGAAGCCATTTTATCAATCTCGTCCAACAGGAATACCGGGTTCATGCAGCCGCAAGCCTGCATACCGTGAATAATGCGTCCCGGCATAGAACCGATATAGGTACGGCGATGACCGCGGATTTCCGCTTCATCACGCACACCGCCCAAAGAAACGCGAGTAAATTTACGCTTAATAGCCTTGGCAATACTGCTTGCCAAACTGGTCTTGCCTACGCCCGGAGGTCCTACCAGACACAGAATAGGGCCGCGTGTGCTTTTGGACAATGCACGTACTGCCAGATACTCCAGAATGCGCTCCTTAACCTTCTTCAGGCCGTAGCGGTCATTATCAAGAACAGCCTGAGCCTTATCCAGGTCAAAATTATCCTTAGTAAATTTGCCCCAAGGCAATGCCAGCAAAGAATCAATATAGGTGCGGATTACCGCTCCCTCCGGCGTCATCGACGGCATTTTCGCCAGACGTCCCAGCTCCTTATTGATTTTTTCCGCAACGTTTTGCGGCATTTCCAGCTTGGACATCTGCTCCTTGTAGTCAGCGATTTCTGCCTGCACGTCTTCGTTTTCGCCAAGCTCCTTGCTAATAGCCTTAATCTGTTCACGCAGATAATATTCCTTCTGATTCTGCTCCACCTGCTGGTGTACCTGCTCGGAAATATTTTTGGCTACATCGGCAATTTCCTGCTCACGCACCAGAATCTCGTATAATTTACGCAGACGCAGCTTCAGCGGCGCCATTTCCAGCAGCTCTTCCTTTTCGGTCAAAGACAGCGGCAGATAGCCGACAATAATATCAGGCACCTTGCTTAAATCAGTACGAGATTTAAGCGACTGCACCGTATCGGGATTAACCTTTTTCGTAAGCAGTACCCATTGCTCAAAGGCATCCAGCAGCAGACGGCGCAGGCCTTCTGCTTCGGCATCGACCGCATCGTCAGCAGGCACTACTTCTACCTCACCGACAAAGAAATCCTGCTCATTCTCATGAACCTCTAACGCATTCAGCACATGTACGCGCTCCAGGCCTTCTACCAGCAAGCGCACAGCACCGTTAGGCAGCTGCAGCCTTTGCTTGATATTAGCCAGAACCCCCCATTCATATAAATCATCGGCAGCAACATTTTCCTGCTCAGGCTGTTTTTGCCCAACCAGAATAATTTGCTTATCCGTACCTTCGGCTGCGTCAATAGCAGCTATAGATTTTTCTCGGCCGACATCCAGATTGGCAATCATGCCCGGAAAAATCAAGACGCCCCTCAAAGCAAGAAGGGGCTTTGTAATTATCAAATTAGCCATATAATCCCTCCTTAAGCTCCCAAAACAAGAGAGAAATTTATCGGCAGTACGCACACAGGCATACTTGCCATAGCGATAAAATAAGGGAGAAGGTATAATAATCCTTCCCCCTTAGATATTTTGTTATTTTGTAAGCATTTGCGGCTCGCAATGCTGGCGTATAGTAGCTTCAGTAACAATGCACTTTGTTACATCATCACGGGAAGGAACATCATACATTACGTTACGCATGGTGGATTCAATAATAGATCTCAGGCCACGCGCTCCGGCATTACGTTTCAATGCTTCCTCAGCAATAGCAGTAAGAGCACCCGGTTCAAACTCCAGCTCCACGCCATCCATTTCCAGGAAACGCTGGTATTGCTTAACCAAAGCATTACGCGGCTCAGTCAGTATTTGTACCAGGGCAGCCTCATCCAACGGATTGAGTGTTACTACTACCGGCATACGTCCTGCAAATTCCGGAATAATACCGAACTTCATGATATCCTCAGGCAATACCTTGGCAAATACAGCCTCGTTATCAACCTCTTCCTTACGGCGGATATCAGCACCAAAGCCCAGGTTTTTCTTACCTACGCGGGCATTGATGATATGCTCCAGTCCAGCAAAGGCACCACCGCAGATAAACAGGATATTGGTTGTATCAATATTGATAAACTCCTGATGCGGATGCTTACGTCCTCCCTTAGGCGGAACGCTGGCAACAGTACCTTCAAGGATTTTCAGCAGAGCCTGCTGAACACCTTCACCGGAAACATCACGGGTAATGGAAACGTTTTCGGATTTACGGGCAATTTTATCAATCTCGTCGATATAGATAATGCCGCGTTGAGCAGCTTCAATGTCATAATCGGCATTGCTAATAAGCTTGAGCAGAATGTTTTCAACATCCTCGCCTACATAGCCTGCTTCCGTTAAGGTAGTAGCATCAGCAATAGCAAAGGGAACCTGCAGAATCTTTGCCAGAGTCTGGGCGAGCAGTGTTTTGCCGCTACCGGTAGGACCGAGCATCAGAATATTGGATTTCTGCAGCTCCAGGTCGCGCTTGGACTCCGGATTCTGGATTTCGTAGTTGATTCTCTTGTAATGATTATATACTGCTACGGACAAGGTTTTTTTAGCCTCATCCTGACCAATAACATACTCATCTAAGATTGCCTTGATTTCCTGAGGCTTCGGCAGATCAGCTGCATTCGCCAACTGCTCGGCAGCATCGCTTTCTTTTTCCTCGTCAAGCATGGATTTGCAGAAGTCGACACACTCATCGCAGATAAATACTCCACGACCGGAAATCAGTCTTTTTACCTGACCTTCACGCTTGCCGCAAAAGGAACAGCATGGTTTTCCATCATGTCCTTCATCAAAATTCATATTTTAAATCTCCTTATAGTATATCTTACTCTGCAGATTTACTACGGGAAACAACCTCATCAATCAGGCCATATTCCTTAGCTTCTTTACTTGTCAGATAATGATCGCGCTCGGTATCGGCAGCAATTTTTTCCACTGTCTGACCGGTATGCTTTGCCAGAACCTGGTTCATTTCTTCACGGATACGCAGAATTTCACGGGCATGGATTTCAATCTCCGTTGCCTGTCCCTGTGCACCGCCCAAGGGCTGATGAATCATAACACGGGAATACGGCAATGCAAAACGTTTGCCCGGCGCGCCTGCTGCCAGGAGCACGGATGCCATGCTGGCAGCCATGCCCATGCAGATAGTAGAAACGTCAGGCTTAATATACTGCATCGTATCATAAATAGCCATACCGGCGCTTACGCTGCCGCCGGGGCTGTTAATATACAGATGGATGTCTTTGTCCGGATCCTCGGACTCCAGAAACAATAACTGAGCAATTACAACATTTGCCATATTGTCATCAATCGGACCGGTAACGAAAACAATCCTATCCTTCAAAAGACGTGAATAAATATCATAGGAACGTTCTCCACGACTAGATTGTTCAACAACGATAGGCACATAATTCATTTTGTCACACTCCTTTACTGTAAGTATAACCTAAAATTATTTTGCGCTGTCGATAACAACGTGTGCAGCTTTGCGGCGCAGAATGTTAGCCAGCAGCAAGCCCATGGTGCCGTTGCCTTTGATGATTTTCTTAACTTCTTCAGGAGAAGCGCCGTGTTGTGCGGAAATAGCAGCGATTTCTGCATCAACGTCAGCCATGTCAACCTGAATGTCTTCAGCTTTAGCGATAGCGTCCAGAACCAGATCGGTCTTAACGTTTTCTTCAGCAACCGGGCGTTGGTTTTCACGGATTTTAGCCATGTCCAGACCGGTGTATTGCATGTACATATCCAGGCTCATTTTACGGCTTTCCAGGCTCATTTTCATTTCTTCAACCATTTGGCTGATTTTGTCTTCGATCATGATTTCCGGAACGCTGAATTTAGCGTTAGCTACAGCCAGGTCAATCAGTTCATGCTCGTATTCAGCTTTAGCGTTAGCTTCAGCAGCTTTTTGCATACGCTCTTTGTAGTTAGCACGCAGATCTTCTACAGTTTTGAATTCGGTCTTGGAAGCAACATATTCGTCGTTCAGTTCCGGCAGCTCTTTGCGTTTTACGTCTTGGATGTTTACTTTGAAGATAGCTTCTTTGCCAGCCAGGTCTTTAACAAAGTAATCTTCCGGGAAGGTTACTTCTACGTCAGTAGAATCGCCTTTAGACAGGCCAACCAGCTGATCTTCGAAGCCGGGGATGAAGGAGTTGGAACCAACTTCCAGAGGATAGCCTTTGCCTTCACCGCCGCTGAACGGTTCGCCGTCAACAGTACCTGCAAAGTCGATGATAGCGAAGTCACCTTTTTCAATTACAGCGCCTTCTTCAGCAACTACCATTTTAGCGTCGCGGCCCATCATGTCTTTAATTTGAGCGTCAACCTGCTCGTCGGTTACTTCAACTTCTTTTTTCTCTACATGCAGACCTTTGTATTCGCCCAGTTCCGGTTCCGGTTTCAGGGTTACTTTAATGGTCAGTTCCATATCTTTGCCTTCTTCGAAGGTAGATTCTTCAACTTTAGGATCGGATACAGGGATCAGTTTTTCCTGATTCAGAGCTTCGCTGTATGCTTTGTTAGCAACGATTTCAAAAGCTTCTTGTTTTACAGCTTCTTTGCCATAGTGCATTTCAATGATAGCACGCGGAGCTTTGCCTTTACGGAAGCCAGGGATATTTGCCTGGTCAGCAATTTTTTGTACAGCCTTTTTATAGCCTGCGTTTACCTCAGCAGCCGGAGCGGTAATTTTTAAAGTTGCCTCATTTTCTACTCTTTCAACAGTAACGTTCATTAATAAAATCCTCCCTTAAATTTATGTGGGTAAAAAATAATATAATCGGATTAAACTGTCAGCTTTCCTTAGCGAAAATGTGCTGACACAAATCGCTCATAATATCATATCACAATGCTCGCTTCTTGACAATACCAAAAAACCCGACAGAAGCAATCTGTCGGGCAAATTTTTAAGTGGAGCGGAAAACGAGATTCGAACTCGCGACCCCCTCCTTGGCAAGGAGGTGCTCTACCACTGAGCTATTTCCGCATCGTGTGCATCAGCAACGAATATAAGTATAAGACATCAGGCGACTTTTGTCAACACCTTTTTTGAAAAAAGTTGAGATTTTTTTCAAGTTTTTTTCTCAGCCCTATCCTAACCCATTACAACGCGCCAAATCATCATAGACAAGCGCCGCCAGACGCTGCGTTAATTCCTGGTTTTCCGCACAAAGCTTCGTCTGTGACAGCAATGCTTCCAGCTTAGCCTTGTTGCACATAATGCAGCAGCAAGGCATAATGATTTCGCTGGCCATATAGGCAGCGGCGCGCAAAGACATTTCATCCTGCAGCAGGCTGCCGCTTGCTGCCTTGGATGCGAAAACCGCAAGGCGCATATCCAGCGCCCGCGCCAGCTGTTTTTCTAAAACACCGGCCATAGCTTAACGCATGTTTTCGATAAAGTCTTCAAAGGTGTTAATCAATACAGTGTGACCGGTAACCTTCAAATCGCGCAGATAAGTGCCGTAGGATTCATAAACCTCGTCACTCAGCTCCATTTTCAGGCCTTCCTTAACATATTCATCCATCATTTTCAGAATGAAACGGTTAACTTCATTGGTACCGGGCTTAACATTCAAAGGAATAATGCGGCTTTCAGCCTCATATTTTTCTACAACAACCTTCCAGCCACCGGGAACAGGCGGCAGACGGGTTGCTTTAATGAAATAATTATCAGGAGAAAAGCCTACATAACCATTCATTTTATTATATAATTTTGCTTTTTGTACAGGGAAACCATTTTTATTGCCCCATTTAACGATTTCTTCGCAAACTTCATTATTATGGATTACGCTCGGAAAAGTTGCTTCCGCTAAGATTTCAGACATACTGATACCTCCTCATGGTTTATAGTCATATTTTACTCTAACTTGCAGATTATTTCAACAAAAAAGCATGTATACAATAAGTCTCAAACTTTTAAAAAACCGGCATCAAGCTGATGCCGGTTCAAAAGCAATTCTTTTAAATTTGTCCCAAAGCCTTCAAAATGCACTGAGCGATAATCGCGCTGGCAATATAGGTGCCTACAAAGACAACGATTGCCAGAATAACAATGCGCCAGCCGGTCTTGGCAAAGGCATCAAGGTCCTTGCCTATGGATACACCGGCATAAGCCAGAATCGGGGTACATAAGGCCACAAAGCCGACATTTTTTACATAGCCGTTGATAATATCACTGCCGGGAACGCCGGGGATAGTCAGAATACAGCCCAGTGTTACAACCCATGCCGCAGCCGGAATACCTCCGGGAATATATTTTGACAACAGCATGCCGACAAAAGCAATAACCGCCAAAATCAGCAGGCCGGGAATAGACTGGATAATATCAGCCTTGGTTCCCAATACGTTGGAGAACAAGCTCATGAAGGTTACAATAGCCAAAATGATAATTGTATCTTTAATTTTCATTATGCTTCCTCTCCTTTCTTATCAGCTTCTGGCAGTACGCCATATTTTATCTTATAGAATCTCTTATAGAGCCATTCGGTCATCGGCAAGCCCAGCCATACGGACATATACAAACCGTCAAGACCGGAAAGCATATTACTTGCTGCGCCGAAGGCTGCCAGCTGATCAGCCATATCAGGATACATAGCAACCAAAGAGCCCACTGCAGCCGTCATCATGCTGGCAGAGCCTACGCCGGAGGCCATAGCCAATGCATACGGGTGAATCGGCAGTACGGAAGCAGCAACGCTGGCCATCAGGCCGAAGAAAATAGTACCGAAAACAGTACCGGCAATATAAACGCCCATAACGCCGCGGCCTTCACTGCTGTCCAGACCAAACTTTTCGCCGATAAGCGCAACGTTCGGCTCACGTGCGATAGAATGCGCAGCACCGATGGTTTCACGCTTCAGGCCCAGGTAAACAGCAACAGGTACGCCTAAAAGCACAGTACCGAGGTTACCGAACTCCTGCAGAATCAGCGCCGGAGAAGCTGCCAGAATCTTCGGCAGGGTAGGACCTACCAGCGTACCGTAGCGTGCCATCAAAAGCATCAGCGTTACGCCGACCAGACTGCTGGCATCCAGCATTTCCTTTCTGCCGGACAGGTTCAAAAATTTAGGTGTTGTCAAAATACCCAAAAGCAGAGCGTACAGCATCGGCAACAATACGATACGACCGATACCGAACTTCAGGGGATGAGTGCCGATCAGCTCGGAAACAATGATCAGCGCCAGAATTATGGCATGTAATTTAATGTTCTTCATTACATTCCCTCCCACAAATTATTTCTATTTTACTTATTAAAATAGCTCTCCAATTTCGCAATATACTCTTCCTTGGTCAGAATCGGCTTGAAGTCAGCCAGGATAGCCTTAGCCTCTTTCGCATCATCATACAGCAAATCTATCAGCATCATGGCAAAGGCTTTAGCCGGCAACAGCACAGCAGCATTAAAATCTACCATATGGAAGTCAGGTGTATGCAGCAGGCCGTCCGTACCACCGATAAACGGATGGATAACAGGCATCAGGTGTGATACGTCACCCATATCGGTAGATGCGCTGAAATGACCGGCATCCTTTATCTCTACATCCGGATAAGCAATTTTCGCATTTGCTGCAAACAGTTCATTCATGCGCTTGTTGCAGCTCAGCGGGAACATGCCCGGCAGTGTTTCGATAACGGTCTGTGCGCCGACAGCATCGCCGCCAGCCTTAAGTGCTGCGTCAACGCGCGTATGTGTGGAATCAATAGCATCCATGGTTTTTGCACGCACATACAGCTCCAGGCGTACATCATCAGGCACAGAATTTACAAAGTCACCGCCCTTAGTAATAATCGGGTGCACACGCACTACGTCCTGCTCGCGGAAGGTTTCACGCAAAGCGTTGATACCCATAAGTCCCAGACAAGCAGCATTCAGCGCGTTGACACCTTCATGCGGAGCGTCGGCTGCATGGGCTGTTTTGCCGATATAGCGAACAGTTTTACCTACAAAGCCGTTGCTGCTTTCGCCGACAGAAACCGTAGGCTTCGGCATATTTTTATCAGCATGCATCTGCATAGCCATATCAATATCATCAAAAGCGCCTTCATAAATCAGCTCGCCCTTGCCGCTCATAAAATGCAGCTTGCCAGACTCCACTAATTTTTTGCGGTACGCAATTTCGATATATTCCTCAGCAGGAACACCGAAGAACACCACATCACCGGCCAGCTCCGGTAAAACACCGGATTTTACAATACCGCAGGCAGCTGCCAGCATGGTGGAGATCTGCAGGTTATGGCCACAGGCATGCGCAGCGCCTGTTGCCGGGTCCGCCTTCGGACTTGTAGGGCAGCCTACTGCATCAAGCTCGCCTAAAACGGCTGCTGTCGGTCCGGGCTTGCCGCCTTTCGCACGTCCCTTAACACCATTGATTGCCAAGCCGGTCTGCGGCTCCAAGCCCAGGTCACGCATAAATTCCGCAACCTTGGCAGCGGTTTTGACTTCCTTGAAGCCTAATTCCGGTTCATCGTTGATGCTGGCACAAATTGCCTTTATCTTGTCCGCATATGCGTCAATTGCCGCACATGCCTTTTCTTTTAAAATTTCTTTTGTCATTTCAGTGCGCCTCCAACGTACCTGTCTATTTGACACGTACATTAATAAAAAAATTTAAGTATTTGACTCAATTATATCATACTTATAGGTAAAGTCAAATAAGAATATCCGCTAAAAAAATTATTACCTTATAATGTGCAATTTGATGCAATATTAGCTATTTTTCAGAATTTTGTCCACTAAATATATGCTCTAAAATGTTTACTCCCTACTTTTTTGCTAAATTTTACAGTTTTTCTGTTTACCTTTTACCGACATCTGTGCTAAAATATAAAAATGGTATTTGTCGGCAGAAAGAATCCGGCTTAAAACAGTTGACTGCTGACAACTACAGCACATGTTGATATAATATAAGGAAAGGAGTCTTGACATGTTTGCTCAGATGAAAAAAGATATTGATGCCATTATGCTGCGCGACCCGGCCGCAAAAACAAGACTGGAGGCCGCACTGTGTTATCCCGGGCTACATGCCATCTGGCTCCATCGTATAGCGCATCACTTTTATCTGAAAGGCTGGGTAGTATTCCCACGCCTGCTTAATACATTTTCCCGTTTTCTTACCGGTATTGACATCCATCCCGGTGCTACACTGGGCCCCGGTCTTTTCATTGACCATGGCATGGGACTTGTTATCGGCGAAACCGCTGAGCTTGGCAGCAATGTTACGCTCTATCAGGGAGTTACCCTTGGCGGTACCGGCAAGGAAAAAGGTAAGCGCCATCCCACCATCGGCAACAATGTTGTTGTTTCCAGCGGTGCGAAGGTACTCGGTTCCTTCAAGGTAGGCGACAATTCCAAAATTGGCAGCGGCAGCGTAGTTCTTAAAGAGGTTCCGCCCAATTCCGTCGTTGTTGGTGTACCCGGACGTGTTGTAACACGCAACGGTGTACGTATTGCCTCCAACAATGATGCCGAAAGCATGATTGACCTGAACCATGATAAACTGCCTGATCCGGTAGCAGATTATGAAGAGCTGCTCGCCAAGCACATGGAAGAAATTAACGGCCGCCTCAAAGAACTGGAAAATCTTATTTATGACACTCAAGGTAAGCATTCTGACTAAAAAGAGGTAGAAAAATGAGCAGAACAATGACCACAGCAGAAGCCATTCAGGAAGCACGCCGCTGCCTGAATTGTGCGCGCCCTACGTGCCGCACCGGCTGTCCGATTGAAAACAATATTCCCGGCTTTATCCGTGCCTTAAGCGAAGGTAATATCGGTATGGCTTACGAAATTATTTCCGAACGCAGCAATCTGCCCGCTATCTGCGGACGTGTCTGCCCGCATGAGCGTCAGTGCGAAGCACATTGTGTGCTGACAAAAAAGAAATGCGGTATCGAAATCGGCAGTCTGGAAATGTTCATTGCCGACTTTGCCCACAACAATGATTTAAAGTCCACGCAACCTTCAAGCAAGCTGCGCGGTAAGGTTGCCGTAATCGGCTCCGGCCCGGCAGGTCTTACTGTAGCAGGCGATTTGGCCAAAATGGATTTCGATGTTACTATTTTCGAAGCACAAAGCGAGCCCGGCGGCGTACTGCTTTTCGGCATTCCGGAATTCCGTCTGCAAAAGGATGTTGTCCGCCGTGAAATCAGCGAGCTGCAACATATCGGTGTGGAAATCCGCACCAAGCAGCTTGCCGGCGTAGATTTTACCGTAGATGACCTTTTTGCCCAAGGCTATGATGCAATTTTCATGGGCACAGGTACCTCTCTGCCGCGCACGTTGGACATCCCCGGCAAGGAACTGTCCGGTATTTTGACAGCAACCTACTTCCTGCGTATGGTGGTACTGGCTGACGGAGGCAAGCTGGATGCCAGCGAAACACTGCTGCACACCGGTGACAACGTTATCGTTGTCGGCGCAGGCAACGTGGCTATGGATGCGGCCCGCACCTCTATCCGCCGCGGTGCCAAAAACGTCACCATCGTCTACCACAAAACGGAAGCTGAAATTTCTGCTTTTCCATCTGAATATGAAGCCGCTGTTGCCGAAGGTGTACAGTTCCGCTTCCTGAAGCAACCTATCGCCTACTTCAACAAGAAGCAGATGCGCGCCTTAAAGAATATCCGCCGACAGGCTACGGCAGCGGACGAAACCGAATTAGCCGGCTTATTGCTGCAAAACATCACCAAAACCGAAACCGGTGAGTTTATCGCAGAAGGCGGTCAGGAGCTTATCCCCTGCGACTGCGTTATCCTCGCAGTAGGCCAGAAACCCGCAGCACGTATTGTTTCTTCCACTAAAGGTATTCAGGTTGATAAACAGGGCTTTGTTATCACCCGTGACCGTCCCTACGGCATGACTACCCGCGCCGGCGTTTTCAGCAGCGGTGATGTGGTACATGGTCCTGCTACCGTCGTTTTGGCAATGAAAGAATCTAAGAAGGTAGCTGCAGGCATTGCGCAATATGTTGATGCTAAAAAGCTGCTGGAAGACTGCACTATGGATTCCACTACTCTGTAATAAGCATTTTTGCATACAAAAAAAACCGTCATTTCCCCAATAGTCTGAGGAAATGACGGTTTTATTTCTTTTATTCGCTATATTTTCTATACGCGGTATGATTGGTGCAGCCGACAATGTTATTGATAGCAAAGCCATGCTTGAGCGCAGCAGTGACAAATTTCTTTGCCTGAAGTACCGCTTCCTTCATGCTAAGGACGTTTGCCAGGCCTGCGGTAATTGCTGCTGAGAAGGTGCAGCCTGCGCCATGGTTGTAGGAAGGATAAATTTTCGGCACAGCCATTTCTGTGAATTCCTTGCCATCGTAAAAAATATCAATTGCGGAATTGTCGCTCAGACGCTCTCCGCCCTTGATAACAACGCTCTTCGCACCGGCAGCAACAATCTTCTCTGCTGCTTCCTTAATCTGCTCTACGGTAGTAACCTCAGGCATATCTGCAAGATAAGCAGCTTCCACGGTATTCGGGGTAATAATATCGCAGCGCGGCATCAGCAGCTTTTTGATAGATTCTGCCGCATCCGGCACCAGAATCAGGTCACAGCCCTTGCAGACCATAACCGGATCAATTACAACGTTCTGCAAATTGTACTTATCAATCGTAGCTGCAACCAGTTCTACCAGCTCGGCACTGCCCAGCATACCGGTTTTCATCGCATTGATGCCAACGCCTTCAATCGCTGTCACCAGCTGCTTTTCTACCAAATCCAACGGCAACGGAAATACGCTGTGCTCCCAAGTAGTAGGATGCATAGTAACAATGCAGGTCAAGGCAGGCATACCATAAACGCCCAGCTCCTCCATAGTTTTAATATCCGCTTCCATACCGGCGCCGCCGCTTGTATCGCTGCCAGCAATTGTCAATGCTTTATTCATCAAGGTCATAAGACACACTCCTTCACTTTAATAATGTAATCATTATAACCTATCGACTGGCATCTGAATAAGCTCAATTTATGGATATTTAATATAGTCAGATAAAAAGCTTTGCAAACAAAACGCCCTAGAAACATAGCAACCTATTTATGTTTAGAATGTATAAGTATAGGTCACATGCACCATGCGCGGCAGGCAGTAATACTTGGTAGCGGAGCCCGGATTGCTTACGATATCATCCCTGTCGAAGATATTTTCCACGCCAAGCTCTACACTGCTGCTCTTATCGAACTTATAGCCGGCAATAAAGTTTACCGGCAGCAAATCGCCCCAGCCGCTGGCTCTGTCCGTAGTAAACATGCCTGTCAGCGCAGCATTGAACTTAGCATCATGGTATTTAATGCCGGCATTGTATTGCTCGCGTGCAAATTTACGCTCCCATACGCCTTTTTTATTTTTACCCATAGGATTGCAGAAATTAGCGCCCAGAGAATAGCTGTATTTGCTGCCGAAATCCTTCTCATAGGTCATTTCCAGACCTTTGTTTTTAAAGGACATATTACGTGTCACATACGGATTGGAGCTGGTTCCCTTGCCTTCGTACTCAATAGTATCCAAATCCATATAATACAAAGCAGCTTTGAACATGCTTGTATTAGATGTCTTTTTGTAACCGAACTCATAGGTCCAGCCTTCTTCAGGCTCCAGTAAAGGATTAGCCGCAAAGTTGGCACCACCACCGCCGTAAATCTGGGTAAATGTAGGCATCTTAAAAGATTTTGCCGCATTTGCATATAAGCTGCTGTTGTTATCCAGCTTCTTCAGCAAAGCAAACTGCGGAGTAAAAGCATTGTAACGCTTATTGGCCTCTACAACAGTTTCACGGGCACCTACTGTAGCAGTATAGCCTGCACCAAGATCCTTGGAAAGCTGTGCAAACACAGCATAATTCGTTCTGAATTCGTTAATCTTCGTACCCGGTTTAATATTTTTGGCTACGGTAATATCATTTTTATAGGAATCACGGGAAACCGTCGTACCAACAATAACATCACCGAATTTACCGGTAATCTGCTTTTGCAGATCAAGGCCTATGGTATCAAAGCGTAAATGATCGGACTTGGTCCATTTAGAGCCCGTAACATTGTAAGTCTGATTTCTGCGGTTGCTGCGGTTATAAAACAAATTGGCACTCACGCTGTCATCCTTATATTGTAAGCGTGAAAAATCATCAATATAGTGGTAATTCGCATCCTCAGTAAGCTTGCTCCAGGTTTTGTCATACTGATCATAGGAATACTTGCTGTCATTGTGCTGATGTGAAAAACTCCAATTATCATCAAACTTATAGCTTGCGGTAAAGGACTTTTTGTTTAAATCATTAATCTGCTTATAATTACTGCTGTATCCCTTCATCGGGTCACTCTGCTCCAGCGCTACTGCAAAGTTCAGCTTATTAGCATTCAATGTCAGTGCTGCCTTCTCCCTGCCGTATTCACCCTTAGTCAGAGATAAGGTGTTAGGCATTTTATTTTTCGTGATGATATTGATAACACCGGTAGAAGCCTCGGAACCGTAAAGAGTAGAAGCAGCGCCCTTAACTATTTCTACGCGAGCAATAGATTCTACAGGAATGGAATCCAGATAATATGTTTCATTGATGTTGGCAGGTACACCGTCAATCATTACCACAGTGCCTTTATTCGCACCGCGCATCAGGATTTTTGCGTTCATACCGCCAAGGGACTGGCTGCCGCCATAGGAATAGGTAGTTACGCCGCTTTGCAGGCGCAGGGCATCAAAAAGATTAGAAGCACCGGTTTCCACAAGCTGCTTCTGGGAAACGGTTGTAACGGAAGCAGGCGTATCAACATCACGCTTGCTTTCACGCTGCGCGGTAACAACCATCGTATCAAGATTGTATGTCTGCAGGCTGTCGGCAAAAGCCGGGACTGCAAGGCAAATATTTGCAGCCATAAATGTGGCTACAAAGGAATTGGCAAAACTTTTTCTCATAATATACTCATCCTCTCATGTGCATAAAACATCTAACAAATATAAATTTATAACACTTTTAAGGATGCTTGTCAATAAAGTTTTCACGATGATGCAGGCTTTTCAAAAACAAAAAAGCTCTCAGATTTCTCTTAGAGCCGATTGCCATAGTTGGCGGAGCGGGTTGGGGTGGCAAACCCTGTGCGGGGTAAACCGCTGTAACATTTCGCAAGGAACAATTTTACAAAACAAAAAAGCTCCCGGATTTCTCCGAGAGCCGATTGCCATAATTGGCGGAGTAAGTATAAGAATTGAAGTTATTTGTTCTTCACTCCAACCTGCTTGCCTTCGCTTAAAGCCAACGGTTTCTGACCTGACAAAAGCGTTTGCTGTTTTTGCTGTATTTCCTTTAAGCTTGTCTCTCCACCTTGACTAAGCTCTAACGTTTGCTTCTGTACGCTCGCCAGCAGTTCCTTAGTCAGCATACCTGTTTGTTCTATAATGCTATTTTTACTTTTGATAAAGCCATTAATAACCTGTTGCTGACGTATCGCAATATTGTCCAACTGCTTCATGTAATACTCACTCTGCAATCTCATATCGTCTTCAATACGCTTTTGATACAGCTTATGCGCAGGTGAATCAATCTCATATTTTCCCAAGATTTCTAATAACGCTGGGAGTTTTTCCATATTGTACTCATCGTTATCTGCTTTTACTTTATCACCCAACTCATCATAAAATTTTTCAATATCCTTGACAATAGGCAATGAGCCTTTTTCGATAATTTCCATACGTGTTTCTGCAATTTCGGTCAGCTTGGACTGCATTCTGATGATCATCTCTGCTGTCGCAGCAAATCCCTTCACCTTGGCCTGCACAAGTGCTTCTTCACAATCGTAATGCGCCTGCAAAAACTCCATCTGCGCCTTATGCATAAGCTCCTGACGTTCGCGCTCCATGGTAGCTAATCTAATCTTTGTGTTCTGCTCAATCTCAGCTATCCTTACCTTATCCGGCTCATATACTGTTGAGCTTGTCGAGCGACTACCACCACTACTGGAACTGCCACCAAACAATCCTTTAAACCAGCCACCTATTTTACCAAAAATGCTCATATCATCAACCCCCTTATTTTGCAATAACCGTTCTACCTGATGGCTTCTAAACCTGCCCAAGGTACAAACATTGGCAAAGTGCTCACAATTATTAAAAATTACATTATAATCGCCATCACCAATGCAGCTACGTGCATAAGCAACTATCTGGTCCGGTGCATACAGGTCCTGAAATTCTTCATCAGTATATTCTTTTACCTCCAGCTCCCCGCCTTTGAGGAAAAAATTTAAATCTGAACTGATAACCCTGTTTTTCGATGAATCCATAATGCTATCATCATCTGTACCGGTAAAATGAATTACTTCATTGTATGAAACATAGATACCATGATGCGTATAAATACCATGCATACGTTTTACGCGTATATGGTCACCCATTACAGGATTCTTCTGCACCCAAATTTCTTCAGTAAATACTGCATCAGTTATCGGCAGCTGCGGAACAACGCTTTCCATAAACCATTACTTCCTTTGCTACTTAGCCAGATCCTTACGCATTTTGAAAATCAAAGAATTGTACGCCTTTTCACGCCTTGACTTTTCTTCACTATATGCTTTAGCATCTGCAAGGTAAATATCATAATTCTTTTGTTTCAAAGCAGCAAACTCATCTAAGATGGTGTGTGATATTTTTTGTAAATCATTATTGGCAACAAACTTTAAAACTTCGTCAATTTGAATATCCAGCAGGCTATTTGCCCAATTCAAGATCCAGACTCTGTCTTCTGCATTCTTACAGTTGAAGATAATATCCTGCAGCTCTGACTGAAGCATCGCTACAAATTTGTAAAGACTGCTTTCTGTTTCAAACTTCTCCTGTAAATTGCCACCAGCCTGAAAAGCAAATTTCTGATAAATTCCTTTGCGTTCTTCCTTGTAAAATTTATCAATCTGCTTTTTATAATCATCTAAAATATGAATAAGCTGTTCCGGGACAGATGTCTTGACTTCTTTATTCGTCGGCATGGAACCGCGCAAGCCACGTTCAATAACTGGCTGCATTTTTAATTCAATCACATATCTTAACTGTTGCCAATCCTGATACCAGGCAGACCATATTTCTTCTTCAATTCCATCATCTTCGCAGTCATGCTTCATATCCTCTTTATAGGTTGTTTTGAACACTCTATAGCCTTCAGTCCAATTCTCCCAGATATTAATAGCATTCATGACGAAGGTATGGTTTGCCTCAAAATATTCAATCTTGCGCAAAGCATTTTTGATGATTTTGGCAGTATTCTCCGCTAAGAAAGCAAAGCTTGCTCTCTTTTCCTGCTCCAGCTCTGCCAATTCACGAAGAGAATTTTCACCTTCATCAATTTCATCAATTCTGTATTCCAAAGCATCTGCCTGCTTCTTCACAGCCAAAATCTTTGTTTTAACGCTGTTCATTCCCAAAGAAAAGTTTTTTTGGAAGAAGTGTTGTCTATCACACAGCAAGGTGTTTTCTGCTTCTGTAAGGTTAGAATTAGCTTCATATTTTTTTGAAAGCTTAAGACTGATTAAATTGAAATCCTTGATTACCGACGCCTTTTGTTCTTCGTAATAATCTACTTTTTCCATGAGTTCCCTGCACCACTGCTGCACGGCCTGATAATACTTGATGAGAGAAGCATCAATAGCCTTGAGATCATATTTGGACAACAATGCTGTGTAATCAAAATCAGATGAAAGCAATGTGACCTTCTGCAGCCCCTTAATTTGCGTTTGCAGTTCTTGTAATTGCGCTAAAAGCTCGGGCTTTTCAAAGTATATTTGCTTATAAAGCTCCGTAATTGCTTCATCATTAAAAACAGGTAATAATTCATTTTGGGTGAACAGGTCTAAAGTAAATTGAAGGCGTTCTTTTTCTGTATAAACAGGATTTCCCGGTTTAACTTTTTCTTGATAATCCGAGTTTTGAATCAAATAATCAGAGCAGGGGAATAATGCTCCTTTATTTGTATCAGACCAACCAGTTGTAGCTCCACAATCATCCAAACTTTTTCCTGCTATACCTCCATTATATTCGCAAAGCCAATATCTCAAACCAAATAACCTACGTCCATTACTATTATCTCGATAAAAAGGTATCGTTCTATCCTCTACTGCTTGCCAAAGCTCATAACAAGTAGGCAATCTAAAGCCATCCATACCGAATGAATAATCAGCAATTAGATTATCAACCTCACTTGAATGATACCAATTCCCTTTAGCTTCTTCGGCATAAGTAAATGTATATAAGTTAGCCCAAATCAATCCTGAATTTTTATCAAAAAGAATGTTAGGTTTGTTTTTGATAAAATACCATCTCTGGTTCTTGATGGCCTCAAGAATTTTTTCGAAACCCGTTCCTGATAATTCTAATATCTCTGCATTTATATTTGCTAAATTCCCATCTAATACTGCTAATTTCGCAGCTATTTCCTGCCTTTGCGCAGAGTACTGTGCTTGCTCCAAATTTAATTTCTGTACTCTCTTGGCATTATTCTCATTTTCTATACCCTCACAGGATGCTTCTATTGCACGAATCTTTTTTAACAAGCCTTCTCTTTGCGCTGTTAATGATGCCAAATTACTCATAAAATTTTACCTCCTGATTTTTTACTAAACTCTTTTACAGAATACATATTTTGCGCTATTTTTATCAAGTTAAATCAAAAAAAGCCAACCGCCAATATGTGTCTCCTCAAGAAGCCCGCTCCACGCAGGTACATTCTTCAGCAAAACTCATAGCCAACGATTGACTTTTACATAAACCTTCCAACTCACGGAAACCAGCCCCTTAATTTGTATTTAGCTGCATAAGGCTAAATCTGCTAAGCATTTTCGGTTAACTAATTTAATTATAACCTTTAATATTTTGTTCCGGCATAATTAGCGCCACCTTATTGCAACTGAGGTAAATTCCTACTACTTATTATAGCATATTATCAATATAATAAAAACGAGAAATGCCGCACAAATTAACATAAGTGTATTTCGTGCGGCACTTCTTATAAACCTACAACAATTTAATGCTTCTTTAATCCTAGCAGTTTTATCCGCCTTATTTCAGCAGTGCTGCTTTTGAATTTGCAACTGCCTTACTCAGCAGGGCAACCTTTTTGTCTATTTCCTTTTGGACACGCTCTTTGTAATCCTTTAAGGCCGCATCAATGGTATCGATAACCTGGGAATCGTAATCCACATAATTAATGGCGTCCTTCAAATCTCCCATATATTCTTCGCAAGCCTTATTTACATCTTTATAGCAGTATTTATCTTCATATTTATCATTACCGAAGAAACTCGTACCTGCATATACTTCTGTATCATCTGTATCCATATAATCCCTATAATCACTACGGGAAGTATAATTGCAGCCATTAAACTCTCTCATTACATCACTGCAGCCGCGGTCTTCAAACTCTTTGAGCCTTGCATTGATGATATCAACAAGCGTAGAATTCTTACTGCCGCCGGGGAAAACCTCAAATTCTTTAAAGTCTGCTGGCAGCATAATTCCGCCTGCAGCTGCCGCTCCGGCAAATTCCTGCAGCACATCTGCATATTGCTTGTTAATCTGCCCCCAGAAGCCACTTTCATCAAAGGTATAAAATCTTCTCAGCTTATCTTCCTTGTATTGCACAAAAACCTCAAGAATGAATTTCTTATACTGTGAATAGCAGATACGGTCAAATTCACTTTCCGCAGCACTCATAGCTCTGCTTTCGCTGGAATAATCATAACGATATTCTCCCTGCGGATAGGAACAAGTCATACGGTAATCCTGTGCGTGCATCTCAACATCTTTTCGGGTAACATTCGGAACAGTAATCTTGGCTAAAGCGTTTTGCAGTTTTTCCGGCAGCTTGCTTAAGTCTGCGCCTGCGCCTTCCGCTATGCTTAAAGCTTGCACAGGGCAACCGGCAACAATTTCTTCAGCCTTCGCTAAAAAATCATCACTAAAATAGCCACCATTTACAGGCACAGCCTTGCCTTCTGCATCTTCCTGCAAAAGTTTTGTTTCTAATAAGCAGTTGCCACAAGCAATGCATTTTTCACTAACCACAAACTTTTTCATATTGATTCCTCCAAATCATAATTTTTTTATATCCTGCATACACTGACTGCCAATTGCCACCGCTTCCTTTGTTTCTTGCGTAACCTTTCCTTCGTCCGTAAGTACAGGAGCATCAATAATTTTTTTCAGTGTAACCGCCAGATTTATACAGCTGCAAAAGGCCTTGCGGTCGTTTTCTGTATAAGCAGCTCTATCCATGCCCTTAGCAGCAATAAGTTCATCTGAATATGTAATAGCTTGCATAAACAACCTGTTTAACCTCGGCAATAAATCAGACACCTTATTGCAAGAAGCTATCACACCGTCTAAAACAGCAGCTAAATTTTCAGCCTGACTATAGACAACACGCGAACTGCGCAGCTGCGCGCCAGCCATTTGCAGCTCCCTTTCAGAATCATTGATAAACGCATTGCCTAAGCCAAATACGCCGAAGCCCTTTAAGATACTGACAGCAATTTCTTTATCTGTCATTGGTCTTACTGCTGTCTGCGCTACTGCATGGATAATCTGTATTTCTTCTGTGCTAAAGCTCTGCTGATTTAAAACTGCAAGCATCTTGTCATCACGAAAGTCAATTTTCATGAGCTTGCTATACACATCAACAAAATTCTGCATTGAAGTAATTAATATCGAACGCTTACGGTTGGAAAGCTTCTTCATAGCATCATCCGCTGCCTGCTTCTTGGCTTCCACAAGCCTGTGAGCTTCTTGCTCCATCGCAAAAGCTTTAGCATAACGCTTTTTTGTCCTGCTATCTATCTGCATTGATTTCTCAGCACCATAAAAGCTACTGCCTAAAGCTGCTGCCCCAAGTATAAGTCCGATCATATCATCTTACCCCCTTCATAATGTCAGCACTGCATCTTTATCATCAAAAAAATTGTTAAACTCTTCCAGCGACTGAAAAGCACATTTTTGCTTAAATACCGCCAGAATATCATTCAGTCCTTGGGTAATCGCTTTATCATCTACTGCGTAAACGCCCTGCATAACATGCTCAAAACCACCATCAAAAACCGCCGTCATATATGCATCTCTTGCTTTATTGTATTCATCAATCCGCTGCTTTTGCTGCGCCAGACTTTGCAATGCAGTATTAATAATATGCTTAAATTCCGCCTGCCGTTTTTTATCCAACCTGCGTTCCATCTGATATTTAGTGACCGCTCTGGTTATTTCTCCCACAACCAGGGAAGTAACCACTGCCGCTACCGGTCCGCCCAAGGCAAAAGCCATGTTCGCTGCCAATACACCTGCAGTGCCGCAAACAATTTGTGCAGAGCATTCTTCGCCGCTGATATTGCCATCTAAATAGTTCGCAACAATGCCACCTATTTCTACAGCCATCGTCAGCTGCATAATCGGCAAATTTTTTCCTGCCAGCTTAGCAAAATCCTTTGCCCCGGCCTTTTTCGCTACTGCGACAACACCATCCTGTACTACCGAAATACCGGCAGCACTGCCAAAGCTCCATACAGTATCCTTCCCAACATTTTTTACAGCCTGCTTAATGTCCTGTTCACCTTTCACCAAGCCCACAAGATTAGTCAAGCCGGAAACAGCTACAGTTACAAAGGCTGCTTCCCTGCCGGCAGAAGCAGCCTTCTTTACCGATGGCGCAACTGCATCCAACTTAGAACTGATAACTTTGCTGTTTTTTATTTCATTAACCGTATTTTCTATTTTATACTTAGTCGCCTGTGTCCGTATATGCGCCTCTGCCTTCACTTCTTCTTTCAGCATATTAACGCTCGTCACAGCATCCGGGCAGTCAACAGCTTTTTTATTTGTCTTGAAGATTTTCTTGCCAAATAAAGTCTCTGATACATCATTAATTTGCGCAGCGCCTGCTTCAGTATATTTTTTTGCTCAAACTTCGCAGGTGCTGAGCACCCGTAA
>NZ_GL830858.1 GCF_000188175.1 Phascolarctobacterium succinatutens YIT 12067
TATTGTACCTTGAAAACTTCAAACAGAAGAATAAAAGTCCTTGTTGTTGATGAGATGACAAGGCACCTCTAATCAATGCGAAAGCAAAGAGAATGAGTTAACGAGATCTAGGAACGCAAAGTTCTTAGTAAGCTGAAAAAGTCAAGCTACTAAGGGCATACGGCGGATGCCTAGGCGCCATCAGCCGATGAAGGACGCGGTAAGCTGCGAAAAGCTACGGGGAACTGCAAGCAAGTATTGATCCGTAGATGTCCGAATGGGGAAACCCACCTGCCGTCATGGGCAGGTATCCGAAAGGAAGGGAACCCGGGGAACTGAAACATCTAAGTACCCGGAGGAAGAGAAATCAAACGAGATGCCCACAGTAGCGGCGAGCGAAGAGGGCAGAGGGCAAACCGGTGAGCTACGGCTCGCCGGGGTTGAGGACTGCATTTAGTCTCAATGGTCTATCCGAACTACCTGGAAAGGTAGGCAATACAGTGTAAAAGCCACGTAGGTTAAAGACCGGAGAGATGAGCAGTATCCAGAGTACCACGAGGCACGAGGAATCTTGTGGGAAGCCGGGGGGACCACCCTCCAACCCTAAACACTGAATGGCGACCGATAGCGCATAGTACCGTGAGGGAAAGGTGAAAAGAACCCCGGGAGGGGAGTGAAAGAGAACCTGAAACCGTATGTCTACAAGCAGTCGGAGCGAAAGCGACGGCGTGCCTATTGAAGAATGAACCAACGAGTTACGTGCACTAGCGAGGTTAAGTGGAAGACACGGAGCCGAAGCGAAAGCGAGTCTTAAGAGGGCGGATAGTTAGTGTACGTAGACCCGAAACCGCAGTGATCTACCCATGTCCAGGTTGAAGCGCAGGTAAAATTGCGTGGAGGACCGAACCTGTGAGCGTTGAAAAGCTTTAGGATGAGATGTGGGTAGAGGTGAAATTCCAATCGAACGCGGAGATAGCTGGTTCTCCCCGAAATAGCTTTAGGGCTAGCCTCAAGTAGTAAGTATAGGCGGTAGAGCACTGATCGGGCTAGGGGCCATAAAGGTTACCGAACCCTGTCAAACTCCGAATGGTTATACTGTAGAGCTTGGGAGTCAGACTACGAGTGATAAGATCCGTGGTCAAAAGGGAAACAGCCCAGACCACCAGCTAAGGTCCCCAATGTCGTACTAAGTGGAAAAGGATGTGGGGTCTCTAAAACAACCAGGATGTTGGCTTAGAAGCAGCCACCATTTAAAGAGTGCGTAATAGCTCACTGGTCGAGAGACCCTGCGCCGAAGATTACCGGGGCTAAAGTACGAAACCGAAGCTGTGGCTACGACATATGTCGTGGGGTAGGGGAGCGTTCTGTGAGGGCTGAAGTCGTTCTGTAAGGAACGGTGGACTTCACAGAAGTGAGAATGTTGGTATGAGTAGCGAAAAGAATGGTGAGAATCCATTCCACCGAAAGCATAAGGATTCCTGGGCAACGATCGTCGTCCCAGGGTAAGTCGGGACCTAATCCGAGGCATGGAGCGTAGGAGATGGACAACTGGCAGATATTCCAGTACCGGTAATGATTGTTTGAGCGATGGAGTGACACAGGAGGGCAGGCAGGCAGGAGATTGGTTGTTCCTGTACAAGCGTGTAGGATGGGACGCAGGCAAATCCGCGTCCTGTGAGTCTGAGGCGTGATGTGGAGGTTCCGGAAACGGAACTGAAGCTGCTGACCCCACACTGTCGAGAAAAGCTTCTAGTTAGAGAATTACCGCCCGTACCGTAAACCGACACAGGTATGCGGGGAGAGAATCCTAAGGTGCGCGGGAGAACCCTCGTTAAGGAACTCGGCAAAATGTACCCGTAACTTCGGGATAAGGGTAGCCGCTGTTGTGAAGTCTGAACAGACGGAGCATGAGGCGGTCGCAGAGAAGAGGCCCAAGCGACTGTTTACCACAAACACAGGTGCCTGCTAAAGAGAAATCTGACGTATAGGTGCTGACACCTGCCCAGTGCCGGAAGGTTAAGGAAGGATGTCCGGAGCAATCCAAAGCATTCGACCGAAGCCCCGGTGAACGGCGGCCGTAACTATAACGGTCCTAAGGTAGCGAAATTCCTTGTCGGGTAAGTTCCGACCCGCACGAAAGGTGTAACGATTTGGGCACTGTCTCAACGAGGGACCCGGTGAAATTGAAGTACCTGTGAAGATGCAGGTTACCCGCGACTGGACAGAAAGACCCCATGGAGCTTTACTGTAACCTGACATTGGGTTCTGATACATCACGTACAGGATAGGTGGGAGGCATGGAAGCGAGGACGCTAGTCTTCGTGGAGCCGCCGTTGGGATACCACCCTTGATGTATCGGAATTCTAACCGTAGGAGTAACGAAACTCGGGACAGTGTCAGGCGGGCAGTTTGACTGGGGCGGTCGCCTCCCAAAGAGTAACGGAGGCGCCCAAAGGTTCCCTCAGCGCGGCCGGAAATCGCGCGAAGAGTGTAAAGGCAGAAGGGAGCTTGACTGAGAGCCAAACACGGCAATCAGGTACGAAAGTAGGGCTTAGTGATCCGGTGGCATCCAAGTGGAAGGGCCATCGCTCAACGGATAAAAGCTACCCTGGGGATAACAGGCTAATCTCTCCCAAGAGTCCATATCGACGGGGAGGTTTGGCACCTCGATGTCGGCTCATCACATCCTGGGGCTGAAGTCGGTCCCAAGGGTTGGGCTGTTCGCCCATTAAAGTGGTACGTGAGCTGGGTTCAGAACGTCGTGAGACAGTTCGGTCCCTATCCATCGCGGGCGCAAGAGATTTGAAGGGGGCTGCTCCTAGTACGAGAGGACCGGAGTGGACGAACCAATGGTGTACCAATTATCTCGCCAGAGGTATAGTTGGGTAGCTACGTTCGGAAAGGATAAACGCTGAAAGCATCTAAGCGTGAAACCAGCCTTAAGATGAGATCTCTCATAGAGCAATCTAGTAAGACACCTTGGAGAAGACGAGGTTGATAGGTCGGGAGTGTAAGTACAGTAATGTATTCAGCGGACCGATACTAATATGTCGAGGGCTTGACTTGAAGCAAGGACCCGATTTGTCGCAAGCAAAGCGAAGCGAGAAATCGAAAAGGTCGTGCAAACATCGAAAACAGCGACTGAATAAGGAGCGGTTTTCGATGAAGAAGTCAGCTTAAACAAAACGTTAAAAAGAACTTAACGGTTCATTCTTCTGTTGAAGTTTTGAGGGTACAAACCTCAAAATTAAATAATCCGGTGGTGATGGCTAAGGGGATCCACCTGTTCCCATCCCGAACACAGTAGTTAAGCCCTTATACGTCGAAAGTACTTGGCTGGAAGCGGCCTGGGAGGATAGATAGCTGCCGGTTAGAAAAAA
>NZ_GL830859.1 GCF_000188175.1 Phascolarctobacterium succinatutens YIT 12067
CCGTTTTTCCTACAAAAACTTTACGCTAGCCACACTTTTTCGTGCAGCAGCTCCGGTAAAGCTAAAATATAAAATTAGAATTTACGTTGGTAGGAAATAGAAGCAATCTTGGTGAAGCTGTCGTAAGCATGTGCGCTGCTATAAGCATCGCCCTTCTCAGGATGACCTGCAAAATCAAGAGTGCCGACATCCATCCAGCCCAAAGCAACAGCAACAGTCTGCTTCTTATCGTTGTAACGGGCACCGATAGAATAGGTGCGACGCAGGCCTGTCGGTACCATGAAGTCACCGCCATCGTGGGGAATAGAGGATTCATCGAAAGCAAAGCCTGCCATAACAGTATACTTATCGCTCAGGTTATGCTCTAAGCCTATAGCATAACGCCAGCCATTCTCCCAGTTTTTATCAGAAAGAGCATTCGGTTTACCAAATACCGGCTTATCAAAATAAACATTCAATGCATCATAGGTACTCCAGTTGGTACGAGTAGCTTTCAATTCCAGACGGGTTTTCTTGTCAAATTTGTGGTTATAACCGATATCCCAGCTGTCCGGCAAAGTAACCACACCATAAGCATTAGCTTTAACATTAAAATTCGGCATTGGAGAATATGCTTTAGCATCTGCTTCTAAGGAATGAGTAATACGGCTACGATAAACTACACCAATTTCGTTTTTATCATCAAAAGCATAGTTTGCAGCAGCATTCCAACCTAAAGCATAGCTTTCGCCTTCAATTTGTACACTACCTACATTCATCGTAGGAGTTGCATATGCATTCTTCTGCAGTTCCAAGCCAACATAGTTGATTTCCGCGCCAACTGCTGCGCTCCATTTTTTGTCGAACTTATGCGCATAGGTCGGAGTAACGCTGACACCGTTCAGCTTAGAGAAAAATGCATTAGAAGATGCCATGCTTTCTCTTTCAAATTCGGATACCATGGCAAAGCGCGGGAAAGCGCCGATACCGAACCATTCTTTATCATTAATCTGTTTTACATAGTAGCTGCCTACTGCCCAACCGGCATGAACAACGTTTTTGCCGTCCTCAATTTCTTTGCCTGCACCATCATACAGCTTATAGTTGCCGTGCGGGCTCAGATAAGTGTAGCTGCTCTTCATTACCTCACCCTTTACTTTGGTGATAGAAGCAGGGTTGTAAGCCACGTTGGCAGCATCGTCTTCAGCAAACATGCGCGCACCGCCCATAGCAACGCCTTCAGCAGACCATTCGTTAATAGCAAAGCCTTCAGCGCCTGCTACCTGGGGTGCCAGCAGAGCTGCAGCTAAGCCTAAAGCTAAAAAGTTTTTATTCATATAAGTACATCCCTTCTCACATTTTTATTACCTGCTACTAATTGTAACAGATTCGTGAAAAGTGCGTACAAAATCTTTTAATCGCTCGTTTTAATTACTTAATTAAACTTTGAAAAGAACCCTTTTCATCCGGCTTCTCGCCGGCAGCCTTCGCTGCCTCGCGACGGGCAAAATTGCGCTCCTGCAGGCGGCGTACATCCTCCAGCGTCGTCACATTATCCTTCTCCCACGGCTGGTACTGAATCGTGGTGCAGTGATGATACATAGCATATCTTTCCTTAGCATCTGCTGCAGCTTCAGCCTCAGCAAGAGCCGTCTTGGCAGCCTCGTTCACAGGGAATGATTTATACGCATCTGCCAAAAGCAACGCAGCCTTAGCATAATCGCCCTGCTCCGCCATGCTTTCCGCAATAAATTTAAGTGCGTGGAAACGGTACGGATTAACGCCTTCCACAGCTTTTTCTGCCTCCAGCATTGCTCTCGCCTCGCTCAATGCAGCATCCTCGGCGCCACAGGAACGCTGCAGCTCCAGTCTGCGCGCCCAGATAGCGCCACGATCCGCACTGCGGAAAACCTTCTTATACTCACGGCACAGTCTGTATGCTTCATTCAAATAAATAATCGGTGCATCACCGGTGCCGGTCAGGCGCCAGACGATTTCGGCAATATCACGCAGGCACAGCACCTTATGCTCTGCCTCACTGAGTCCGAACTCCGGTGCATCCTCCATATCAGGCTGCACATCCTTTACGGTTGCCAGCACCGCCATAGCTCCCTCGATATCCTTTAAAATCATCAGCATACGTCCTACGTTGCTGCGGCATTTCCAATCATCATAATCGTTTATCAGATTCAACGGTATAGGGTAATCACAGCTTGCTACCTTCTGTACATAACCTTGCCATTCCTGTTTTTCCATTTCAGTATCCTCCTCAATCTGTTATATATTCTATTCAAATTATCTGCGTTGCCGCTGTCTTTGTCAAGTGTCAACCTGTACAGAAGTAATAATATTAATGCTTATATGTTATCTGTCATAGCTTATCAGCCTTTTATATTCCATTTGGTTATAATGTAAATGCTTAATCGCTATTTGACTATAAAATTTAAAGTAGTAAAATAACTCTACTAGAGAGAAAGAAGATGTATAAAGCTATGAGTTTTCCCCTATTATTACGTGGCTTCGTGGTTCTGGGCGTCATGCTGATGCACATGGGTCACTATTTCCGAAATGCTGCTGGATATTATTTCCCTCTTTGCCGTACCCCTGGTAATGTTTGTTTCGGGATATATGTTCATCAGCCACAATCGCCATGCCGATTATTATAAGTGGTCCTTCTTCCGCAGGATGTTCCTGTCGGTGCTTTCGCCGTATTTGCTGTTTTCGTTACTGTATCTGGGCGGTGCCTGGTTTTTCAGCAACGCCAGCTTCACGCTCAAGCAGGCAGCCTACCTTATTGCCACCGGCAGCAGCGCCGTCCATATGGCCTTTTTCCGTGCGATGTTTGGCTTTTACGCCATCTATCCGCTGCTGCTGCGTTATTTTAACCGTTGCCGCTTGCATCACAGGCTGCACCGCTTTATTATTCAGGTAATCCTGCTGCAGCTGTTCTGGAAAATCTGCAACAATATCAGCTGCAGCAATCAGGCAGTCATCTTAACGTTAGAAATTACCACCTTTCTGCGTTATATCGCCTACTTCTCCTTCGGTATGCTGGCTTATATCTATCATAAAAAAATGCTGCGCTGGATTGACACCCATCACGTTCTTTTGATGACAGGCTTCATCCTGAATCTGATTTTAATCGGTGGCTGCTGGTTTGCCAAATACTATCTGCATATCCTGCCGCTGTTGGAATTTGTCTGCTTCCCGCTCAACCTGTTTTTGTACAGCATCATCATCGCTATGCTCTTTCGTTACGCCTGCACTCTGGAATCGCAGGACACCCTCAGCAAACGCTTTATGATGTATCTGGGCAACTATTCCTTCGGTTTATTCTTGATTCACATCATCTATATGTACGTCGGCAGCGAGCTGCTTACACTGCTGCACATGTCACCGCAACAGCTCTGCTTTTATCCGCTGCTCTTCATCATTATGCTCAGCCTCAGCCTGCTGACCATGGAAGCATTGGCGCATGTTTCCTGGGGCCATTATTTCATCGGCCATGTAAGCCGTCTGTAAAAAGTTTTCTTCTTATTCCCCATATATTGTAAAACACCACTTGCGTTTGCAGGTGGTGTTTTTGCTTACATTCTCAAATCAAAATCTCTTCTTGTACGCCTCTCCCCAGTCACGCATAGCCTCCAAAACAGGCCGCAGGCTGTAGCCAAGCTCAGTAAGCGTATATTCAACATGCGGCGGTACCTCTGCATAAACCTTGCGCGTCAGCAGACCGCTGGCTTCCATTTGGCGCAGCTGTGATGTCAACACCTTTTGGCTGACTCCGTCCAGAGATTTTTTCAATTCGCCAAAACGCTTTGTTCCCGTCAAAAGGTCACGCAAAATCAGCACCTTCCATTTATCACTGATTAATGTCAGTGTAGTTTCTACCGGACAAGCCGGTAAAGCATCACTTATCTCAGGCAACATTTACAGTCACTCCTTCAGCTCCTTGCTGTATATCCATGTTTCCTGCGCACCCAGCTGCGGCAGAATATTATTCGTAAAATGCGCCGCTTCGCTATAGCCACGCTTGCGATAATATTCATAATCACATGTAGCATCTGCCCATAAATAGAGCTTTTTGACACCTTTTTTCTGCGCAATCGCCTCCACATTATACAGCAGCTTGCTGCCCACACCGCTTTTCATGCTCAAAAACAAACACAGCAGTAAATCCTCCGGATTTGCCAACGCCCTCACCTTTTGTCCGTTATAAGACAAATAGCGCAGATAATCATAAACAAGATCCTGTTCCTCGCATGCAAAATGCTGCAGGCTTTGCTTTAACCAGGATTGGGAATTGTCACGCTCACTCAAGGGCGCCGCCAGCAAAAAGCCCTGCATGCCGTCTTCATCAGTCATTTTTAAAGAAAAGGCCTCACTGCGATAATAATAACGTACCATCGCCTCGTACAGCACATCCTTCAAGCCATCATTAGTCAGCGCCATCTCATCACCCCATGTCAGCTTAGTGAGATGGGAGGCATAGGAAATATCCTGCGGGGTAAAATTTGATAACATTTATGCTTCTCCACTTCAATAATCGAATTACAACACTTGTACAATCAGTTTTTAAGTGTCTTAAACATTCTTTTTAACTCTATTTTAAGCTATCCTCATGAAATATGCAATCAGTGCAGATTTCATGAGGATAATAGAAAAACAGCTTCATCAAGATTATATAATAGCAGCCATGTACAAAGGTAAAGTAATCTTTTTCTCAACAACACCGGTATTTTGTGCTGTAAGCTTATAACCTCTTTCGATATTATCCATTTTAAGCAGCTCATTTAATGACCGCGTCGAGCCCTTCCTGGCTTTAACTTCTACAGGCACAAGCTTACAATCTCGTTCTAAGATAAATTCAATCTCTAAGGTTGAATCCTCTTTTTTATAGTAATAAAGCTCTTCTCCCCTTTTTGCTAAAATATCGGCAACAAGACTTTCATAAATGCCACCTTTAGCCGGTCCTTCCAACGCATCTGACAGCAAAGCAATTTTCAACTGATAACCATACATAGCTACCAAAAGACCAATGTCGCAAAGATAAACTCTAAATTGATCTTCCTTGACATGCGCTTTCAATGGGAACCAAGGTGAATTCACATTATAAGCAAAATCAATTAATCCGGCATTATGTAGCCAATCTAAGCTACTGGTAAATTTCCTTGCTGTCGCCTTTTTCTCAACAACAGAATACTGAAATTTATGGTTTTCTTTGCTTAACTGACGCGGGATAGACAGAAAACACTGCTTAGCCTTAATTTTATCCTGATTCAGCGCGTATTTAGCAATATCATCCTGATAATCACGCAGAATTTTTTCCTGTAATAGATGTACTTGGTAAAAATCTTTCGTTGCAATATATGTATCAACTACCTCAGGCAATCCACCAACTACCATATATTCCTGCAGATACTTGTTTAAAGAATTATGCATAGCCTCAGGAACTCGTTTTGCTCCGTCTACGTATGGTGCCAGCATCTCCTTGAGATTTACTTCTGCACCAAGCGCCCAAATAAACTCTTCAAAATCAAGAGTACGCATAATTAACTGCCGTTCATATCCGACAGGTATAGAAACCTCATTTTTGTAATCCCTGCCCAGCAATGAACCGGAGGCAATACAATCAAAACGTCCATCCTGCGTCCAAAATTTCAAGGAAGTTCTAGCGTTAGGAACATCCTGAATTTCATCCAAAAACAAAAGCGTTTCACCGGGAATAAATTGACAACCCGGCATACTAAGTTTAATTTGCTGAACCATGTTATCAACATCAAGATTTCCGGAAAATACAGCCTGCATATCAGGTCGCTCAATAAAATTTATCTCTATAAAATTTTTATATTCACGCTTACCAAACTCTCGGACAATATATGTTTTACCACACTGCCTAACGCCACGTAATAAAATAGCGTCTTTTTTGCCTTTGTTGTTTTTCCATGCCAAGAGCTTATCATAGATTTTTCGACGTAACATTTTAATTGCTCACTCCCCTCTCTAATTTACTCTCATTCTAGCATATCCTCATGAAATATGCAATCAGTGCAGATTTCATGAGGATAAAATATGCAACTATTGCATATTTTATGAGGATAATAGAAAAAGAGCTTATTTCCATATTCACACTGCAACATTTCGCTCAGGCAGTTTTCAGCAAATCCTTACATTATTTTCCATTCTACTCCCTCCTTGACAATCCCCTCACTAACGCAATATGATTATCTTCGGTAATTACTTTTGGTAATCATTTATGAAGGAGAATCATCATGACACATAAACTGTCTATCGAAGCAATCAAAACTCTGCTCATTGCCTGCCACGAAGCAAAGCGTGTAGTAGAGCTGCAGCCACCTCTACCGGAAGGCTTAACTCCCGGCAATCTTAAAGTGCTGGACTACATTGAATACCTGGAACGTACCGCACAACCTCCAAAGGTCAGCGACATTGCGGATCTGCTGCAGGTAACGCGCCCCGGTATCACTCGCCTGGTAAGCGAGCTGCAGGCAATAAATGTTATCGAAAAAATCAGCGATAAACAGGATAAACGCATCGTCAGACTGCGCATGACAGACGAGGAGCGTAAAATTCATGCCTATTACATTGAGCAATATCACAGCTGGCTGGCTGCACAAATTACCGATATCAGCGAAGCAGATATCAACACCACTGCTGCCACCATCGCCAAGCTTTAATTTCGGCTTATACCTTTTGCTTATCATCGGCTTCAGCAGCCTGATTTTTGCAACCAGCATTGCCTCCGACTTCGGTTGGTTCAGTATCGAGGTGCTGGCTCTTTTCGCAATCTGCCTTATTGCTTTGACTGCCTTCTATAAGCAATCATTAAACAGCAGCACACCTCTTTTACGTGTGCAGATTTTCCGCTATCTTCCGTATACGCTCAGCACTGCCAGTCTTTTGCTCGTCGGCTTTATCTGTCTTGGACTAGGTTTTTTAATTCCCAACTATGCGCAACTTGTTTCGCATACTGATGCCTTTACCGCCGGCTGTCTGCTGCTGCCCGGCTGTATCATCGGCGCTATGCTGGCTCCCATCAGCGGCAGGCTGTTGGACAAGTTCGGTGCCCAACGTCCGATTTTATTAGGCAATGCATCAATTCTCTTATCCGTCATCTGCTACAGCCTTTATCCGGGCGAGCTGAGCTCGTTGCTCTTCATTGTCTTCTACCTGTTCTTTGCCTTTGGCCAAGGTTTTTCCATGGGTACAATTATGACCAACGGTCTGAGCCAGTTACCGGAAGAACTGAATGCCGACGGCAACGCAGCTATGAATACGCTGCTGCAGCTGGCAGGTGCAGTCGGTACAGCGGTTATCAGTACGATTGTCGCGACCGCGCAGGCTGCAGAACCGACCAATATCGCGCATGCTACTATGCTGGGCAGCAGACATGGATTTTTTGTGCTTACTGTCAGCGCCGTGCTCATCCTTTGCTGCTCCTTAAAGGTGTTCGCTCTTATTAAAAAGAAAAATCCTGCTCATGCTTAATATATTGCGTTCTATCGCCGGTATCACAAAAGCCTCCCTCGTGCATATGCGCCGGGAGGTTTTTATATCAAAAACATTATGCCGGCATGTCAAAAAGGCCGCTTTCTGCATCTGACGCACAGGTAAGCGACCTTTTAATATTTCCCTTATTTTTAATTACTGCAAGCCACGCAGCTTTTATTTTTCTATGCTGCGTTTACGGCTCACACTCTTTCCCTTATTTTTCGCAATCCGGACAGCTGATTTTTCTGTATGCTGTCCTTAGCGGATTACGCTCTTTCCCTTATTTTTGTTTATCGTAACCCCGACAGCTTTTTTATCTGTACGCTGACTTTAGCGGATTACGCTCTTTCCCTTATTTTTATTTTCTGCACTAAAAGTGCTTGTAAGCTGTTGATTATTTTTTCTTTAGGAAGCTCATCATGCCACGCAGTTGTGCGCCAACTTGTTCAGCCTGGGTTGCTCCAGCACGACGACGCATAGCGTTGAATTGCGGACGGCCGCATTGGTTTTCCAGTAACCATTTCTTAGCAAAGGTACCATCCTGGATTTCAGCCAGAACCTGTTTCATAGCAGCTTTGGTTTCAGCAGTGATGATGCGCGGACCGGTTACATAGTCGCCATATTCAGCGGTATCGGAGATGGAATGACGCATTTTAGCCATGCCGCCTTCATACATCAAGTCAACGATCAGCTTCATCTCATGCATGCATTCGAAGTATGCGCTTTCAGGCTCATAGCCTGCTTCTACCAAGGTTTCAAAGCCTGCGTTCATCAGAGCGCAAACGCCGCCGCAGAGAACTGCCTGCTCACCAAAGAGGTCGGTTTCGGTTTCTTCGCGGAAGGTGGTTTCCAGAGCGCCTGCACGGGTACCGCCAATGCCCTTAGCATAAGCCAGAGCCAGGTCATGAGCCTTACCGGTCGGGTTTTGGTAAGCAGTTACCAGAACGGGAACACCGCTGCCTTCGGTATAGGTACGACGAACCAGATGGCCGGGGCCTTTAGGAGCAACCATGAATACGTCTACATCAGCAGGAGGAACAATCTGACCGAAGTGAATGTTGAAGCCGTGTGCAAAAGCCAGTGCATTACCAGCCTCCAGGTTCGGAGCGATATCTTTTTTATATGTAGCAGCTTGCTTTTCATCAGGAATCAGCATCATGATGATATCGGCAGCCTTAGCAGCTTCTGCGGTAGTCATAACCTTCAGGCCGGCAGCTTCTGCCTTAGCTTTGGACTTAGAGCCTTCATACAGGCCTACAACTACGTTTACGCCGCTCTCCTGCAGGTTCAATGCATGTGCATGGCCTTGAGAACCATAACCGATAATAGCAACTGTTTTGCCATTCAATAATTCCAGATTCGCATCGTTGTCATAATACATTTTAACCATTGTTATTACCTCTTTCTTTTCCCTTATTTTAATATACAAATTTAATAAAAAATTTC
>NZ_GL830860.1 GCF_000188175.1 Phascolarctobacterium succinatutens YIT 12067
ACACAAGTGAATAAAAAAATACATAAGCAGTTATCAAGACGCCTAAAAACCAAAAAAGAGCAGTACCCTGACGATTAGAAATCGTCAGTTCGTACTACTCTTAGAATGTACCATATAAATATAAATGGCCTTGCTTAAGCTTCTGCAGAAAAGATGCATCTGCAGGATATACTGCTTATTTAATTGTCCGCAGGTAAATGAGCCGGAGGCATAAGCTTACTTGCGGTTTTGAAGAATTTAGTTTAAGTGTACTTGAAATGGAAGGGAATGTCAAGGGAGCAGGGGGCACCTTGCCCGCAGCCCTTTTTTGCATGTGCTATTCCTCTGCCAAAAAATCATCCGTTTGGCAACAAACTTTTCACAAAAAATATGTATCACTATTTGTCAATAGCCCATATTTAGTGTATAATAAAGTAGAGAGTATGTGTGCGGACACAGTATCAAATTCAATTTCTACATTTGTACGGAAGAATGTAAAATAAAAAATGGAGGTGTATTTTTTTTGGGTAAATTTCAACATAAGGTCCAGATTATCCCGCTTGGTGGTTTGGGCGAAATTGGTAAAAATATGACGGTATTCCGTTACGGGGACGACATGATCCTGATTGATGCAGGCCTGATGTTCCCTGAAGACGATATGCTCGGCATTGACTTGGTTATTCCCGATATTACATATTTGGTTGAGAATAAAGATAAAATTAAGGGTATCTTTCTGACACATGGTCACGAGGACCATATCGGTGCGCTGCCCTATGTTATGAAACAAATTGATTGTCCCGTTTATGGTACCGCACTTACTCTGGGTATTTTACAAGGCCGCTTGAAGGAAAACGGTGTAGGCAACGAAACCCTGCACGTAGTAAAACCCGGTGACAAGATTAACACCGGTGCCTTTAAGCTCGATTTCATCCGCGTAAACCACAGCATTCCCGACGCTGTTGCTATCGCGATTACTACTCCTATCGGTGTTATTATCCACACCGGTGACTTCAAAATCGACCACACTCCTGTTGACGGACAGGTTATGGAATTCAATAAATTTGCCGAATACGGCGACCGCGGTGTACTGTGCCTGCTGGCAGACAGCACCAACGCCGAGCGCCCGGGCTTCACTCCCAGCGAAAAAATGGTAGGCCAGACCTTTGACGAGGAGTTCCGCTATGCTAAGCATCGTATTATTGTAGCAACCTTCTCCTCTAACGTACATCGTATCCAACAGGTTATTGATACTGCTGTGAAGTATGACCGTAAGGTAGCAGTTATCGGCCGCAGCATGGTGAATGTTGTAAATATCGCCAAGGAGCTGGGTTACCTGAAGGTTCCCGAGGGCGTGCTGATTGATATTGACGAAACTCATAACTATACGCCGGAAAAGGTTGTTATTATCACCACCGGCAGTCAGGGCGAGCCGATGAGCGCGCTCACTCGTATGGCTATGAATGACCATAAAAAGGTTGATATTATGCCCGGTGATACAGTAATTATTTCTGCTACACCTATTCCGGGCAACGAAAAGCTTGTTTCCCGTACTATCGACCATCTGTACAAGCTGGGTGCGGACGTTATCTATGAAAAGAGCAACGGTGTCCACGTTTCCGGCCACGCCAGCCAGGAGGAAATCAAGATGATGCACAATCTGGTGCGTCCGCGTTTCTTCATGCCTGTGCATGGTGAATACCGTCACCTGGTTAAGCATGCTAATCTGGCGAAATCCCTCGGCATGCCGGCAGACCACATTGTTATCGGTGAAAACGGCAGTGTTATCGAGCTGACCAAGAGCAGCATTACCATTAACGGCAAGGTGCCTGCAGGCAAGGTGCTGGTTGACGGCTTGGGTGTCGGCGACGTAGGCAACATCGTACTGCGCGACCGCCGTCAGCTCTCTCAGGACGGTATCATGATTGTTGTTGTAACCGTCGACAAGGAATCCTGCCATGTGGTTTCCGGTCCGGATATCGTTTCCCGCGGCTTTGTTTATGTGCGCGAGGCCGAGGACCTGATGGATGAAGCACGCGATAAGGTGCAGGCTGCATTGGACCGCTGCGAGGAAAACAATGTTTCCGAATGGTCGGCAATCAAGTCCACTGTCCGTGATTCTCTGGGACGCTTCCTGTTCGAAAGAACCCGCCGCCGTCCGATGATTCTGCCGATTATCATGGAGATTTGATAGTGATTAGTGGATAGTGATTAGTTATTAGTGATTAGTTTTTGGTGAGCGGTTGTCAGAAGTCAGCTGATAAAGGATGACTGCCGGCAGCTGCAAATTTAGGAGTTGTCTTATCTTGCGCAAGGAAAGAAGAAGGAAGCAACAGAATAGAAGCTACTCGCGCCCTGTCGGCGTTGTCTGCCTGCTTATTGGTCTGCTGTTTGCAGCCGCTCTTCTTATGACGGCTGAGGACGACGTAATGCATTATGCTTATCTGGTGGAGCAGCATCTGCTGGGTAAGGGTATCTTTTTGCTGCCTTTGGCTTTCTTTGCTGCGTCCTTTGCTTTGCTTAAAGGACAATTTGGTGTTTTTAACAAGAGAACATTAATTTTTACTTTGGTGACGCTGTGCCTTACAGGCACAGCTCATCATGTTTTTGTGCCTGTTGGCTCTGAGCTGGAGCCTTCGCTGATAGCGGAGGGAGGCGGTCTTATAGGCGGCCTTTTGCTGAAGCTGCTGCGTTCCTTTGCCGGTGATGTGACTGTTTATATTATTCTTGCCTTAGGCTGGCTGTGGCTGCTGGGCCTGGTGCTGCCGCTGCGCAAATGGTGGGAGCTGTGGCAGGATTACCTGACCTCCGACGAAATTACGCTGGTGCGCCCTGATGACAAGGTGAGGGAGGAGCGCAAGCGTCCCGAGATTGTGCCCAGGACCGTGTTCAAGCGCAAGAGTGCCGCGCCTCAACAGCATACCGCTCCCGCGGATAACGTTATCAGCAACTATACCAGCCCCGAATTTGATGCCTTCAACGAGGGCGTGCAGAAGAAAAGTGCCTTCAGAAGCATTTTAGGCTTTACCAAAAACAAGAGTGTTTACGAAAAATCACCTTTAAAAGAGGAAATAGAGCGTGACCCGGTGCAGCTGCCCGAATGGGAGCAGTCCAAGCCCGAGGTCATTGTAAGACCGATTATAAATTATGACGATGATTACGAGCCGGACAGCCGCTTTCTGGATGATGCGGAGCCGCCGGCTGCCGAACCCGAGCCGGAGCCGGAGCGTCCTGCTTCCGTAATCCGCAATACCTATCGCGAGGAGCAGGTACCAACGTTTGCAGTGCCTGCCAAGGAAGAGCCGCAGCCTGAGCCTGAACCGGAGAAGCCGGCCGTAACGATTTTTGACAGTGCAGATAAAATTGCCGCAGCGGCGCCTGCTCAGCAGTCCGCAGCATATGAACCTGAAGCGCAGGCCGCAAGCAGCTATCAGCTGCCCCCGCTGGAGATTCTCGATACGCCGAAGGCCAGCGACCCGTCCACCTATCAGAAGGACATCATGGATCAATGTGCGGTGCTGGAGCAGACTTTGGCAGACTTCAAGGTGCGCGCCAGAGTTGTTGCCGTAACACGCGGACCTTCTGTTACCCGCTTTGAGCTGGAGCCTGCGGCAGGTGTGAAGGTAAGCTCGGTGGTGAACCTTGCGGATGATATTGCCCTGCGTCTGGCTGCTCCCGGTGTGCGTATCGAAGCGCCGATTCCCGGCAAATCCGCCATCGGCATCGAAGCGCCGAACACGAAGAACGATCCCGTGTGCTTCCGTGAGGTTGTGGAGGCAGGCAGTGTACGCAATGCCAAGGAGCATCTGTGCATCGGTTTGGGCAAGGATATCAGCGGTGATATTATTTCCGCCGACCTTGCGAAAATGCCGCATCTTTTGGTGGCAGGCTCCACAGGCTCCGGTAAATCGGTGTGCATCAATACGATTATCGCCGGTCTTTTGTACCGTGCTACACCGGACGAGGTTAAACTGATTCTTGTCGACCCTAAGGTCGTAGAATTGTCTAATTACAACGGTATTCCGCATCTGCTGACACCGGTTGTCACCGAGCCGAAAAAGGCAGCCAGCGCGCTGCACTGGGCGGTAGCGGAAATGGAGCGCCGTTATAAGGCGTTTGCCGACAGCCGTGTGCGTGACATCAAAACCTATAACGCGCAGGCCGACGAAAAGATGCCCTATATCGTAATTATCATCGACGAGTTGTCAGACCTGATGATGGTAGCCAAGGTTGATGTGGAGGATGCTATCCTGCGCCTGGCACAGAAGGCCCGCGCTGCCGGTATCCATCTGATTTTGGCAACCCAGCGTCCGTCCGTAGATGTTATTACAGGCATCGTCAAGGCGAATATTCCTTCACGTATTGCTTTCGCCGTATCCTCGCAGACAGATTCGCGCACAATTATTGATATGGGCGGTGCCGAAAAGCTGCTGGGCAAGGGCGATATGCTCTTTTACCCCATGGGCTACAACAAGCCTGTGCGTGTACAGGGTGCCTTCGTCAGCGATGATGAGCTGAATAAAATAGTAGATTTCATTATCAAGCAGTCCATTCCTGTAAATTACAGCGAAGAAGTAACAGAGCAGGAGCTGGAATGTGATAATAAAGGCCATAATGCCGAGGATGCAGGCTCCAATGCGCCTGCAGAGGATGAGCTTTTTGAGGATGCCCTGAGCCTTGTGCTGGATATGGGGCAGGCATCAAGCTCCATGCTGCAGCGACGCTTCCGCATAGGCTATACGCGTGCGGCGCGTCTGGTAGATACTATGGAGGAGCTGGGCATTGTCGGTCAATCCGTAGGCAGCAAGCCACGAGAGGTTATAATGTCGCGTAAGGAAGCAGAGGAACGCTTCCTGCGCCGTGAATAAGCGGAGGTGCAGGCGAAATGGATGATAAGGAAAAGACTGTCGGCGCAATTTTGAAAGAAGCAAGACTGGCCAAGGGTATTTCCCTGGCTGATGCCGAAAAGGCTACCAGTATCCGCAGCCGTTATCTGCAGGCTGTAGAAAATGACGAATATGACAAGACTCCGGGCGAGGTTTTCCTGAAGGGAATAATCCGTAACTACGGTAATTATCTGGGACTGAACGGTCCGGAGCTTGTTAATGAATATAAAGCAAGTGCTGCCGGTATGGCGGCAGAGGCTGTACGCAGCCAGGGTATCCGCGAGGTGGAAAAAGTCCGCCTCAATATACAGCTGAAGGATAAGCGTGATATCGGCAGCGGTACAGGCCGCTTTGAAATGCCGGGCTTGCCGAAGCTGCCAATGAAGCAGTGTCTGGCAGGCTTAGCAGCGGTAGCGGTGCTCACGGCAGGCTATTTTGCTATTCCCGCTACGATTAACTATTTTAAAAATATGCCTAAGGAAGAGGCTAAGCAGACTGAGCAGGTTAAGCCCGAAGCTAAAGCACCCGCAGTGCTGGACAAGGTTACCGTTGACCTGGAGGCCGAGGGTGACTGCTGGCTGGAGGCAAGTGCCGACGGCAAGGAGCTTTTTGCCGGCATTCTGCATGCTAAGGAAAGCAAGCATTTTGAGGCTAAGGATAAGCTGATTATCAAATACGGCAACATCGGCGTTGTACGCATTAAGGTGAACGGCGAGGCTGTTGACCTGAAGGGCGAGCATGGCGTGGCCGTCAAGACCTATCTGCGCAACGCTCCCGCACAGCCTGCAGCCGCAGCTAAGGCAGAGGAGGCTGCACCGAAGTCCGAGCCTGAAACCAAGGCTGCACCTGCTGCCGCAGTAGAGGAAGCAGTACCGCAGCCGGCTGCAGCCGCACCTGCGCCGAAGGCAGAAGGACCGAAGCCGCAGGCTGAGGTTAAGCCGGCTGAGCCGCAGCAGCCACAGGCTGCCGGCGAAGCGAAGGCCGATAAGAAGAAATAATAATTTGTTCAGGAGTTTTTCATGAAACAGTTTTTACCGATTTCCGCTCAGGAAATTGCCGAGCGTGGCTGGGAGCAGCTTGACTTTCTGTTTATCAGCGGCGATGCTTATGTAGACCATCCCTCCTTCGGTCCGGCAGTAATCTGCCGCGTGCTGGAGGCGCAGGGCTACAAGGTAGCTATGCTGTGCCAGCCGCGTTGGGATAAAGCAGAATATATGGCAGAGCTGGGCAAGCCGCGACTGGGCGTGCTTATTTCCGGCGGCAACCTTGACTCCATGCTGTGCCGTTATACGGCAGCCAAAAATGAGCGTTCTGTCGACAAATATACCGCAGGCGGTGCGGTGGGACAGCGTCCCGACCATGCTACGGCCGTTTATGCGCAGCTCGTCAAGCAGCTATGGCCCGATATGCCTGTAATTATCGGCGGTATTGAAGCCAGCCTGCGCCGTTTTGTGCATTTCGACTACTGGGAAAACAAGCTGCTGCCTTCTATTCTGGAGTCTAGCGGTGCGGACCTTTTGGTTTACGGCATGGGCGAAAAGCAGATTATGGAAATTGCCGACTATCTGGCAGGCGGTGCCAGCGCTGAGGATTTGCATTATATCCGCGGTACGGCGTATCTGTCTGACAGTTTGCCCGATGATGAATATGTGGAGCTTCCGGGCTGGAAGGCTATCAAGGACGACCGCAAGGAATTTGCCAGAGCCTTTAAGCTGCAGAGCAAGGAGCAGGACCCGTTTTATGGCAAAATCGTAGTCCAAAAGGGACAGAAGAAATATATCGTACAGAATCCGAACATCTTCCCGCTGACGATGGAGGAGATGGACGCTATCTACGATTTGCCGTATATGCGTCAGTGGCACCCGAGCTACGACGCCAAGGGCGGCGTAGCAGCGCTGGAGGAGGTTCAGTTCAGCCTGGTAAGCAGCAGAGGCTGCTTCGGCAGCTGTTCCTTCTGCGCTATTCATGCGCATCAGGGACGTATCATTCAGGCGCGCAGCCATGAATCTATTCTGCGTGAAGCAAAGCTGCTGATAAAGCTTCCCGGCTTCAAGGGTTATATCCATGACGTCGGCGGCCCTACGGCCAACTTCCGCCATCCTTCCTGTGCCAAGCAGCTGAAATACGGCGTGTGCAAGGACAGGCAGTGCCTGTTTCCCAAGCCGTGCCCCAATATTGATGCCGACCACAGCGATTATATAGCTCTGCTGCGCAAGCTGCGTGCTTTACCGGGAGTCAAGAAGGTGTTTATCCGCAGCGGTATCCGTTATGATTATCTGCTGGCGGATAAAAAGCAGGAATTTCTGGACGAGCTGTGCCGTTATCACATCAGCGGTCTGCTGAAGGTAGCGCCCGAGCATATCGCGCCGCAGGTTCTGGCGCGTATGGGCAAGCCCGGCAAGGAAGTTTATCTGAAGTTTATGCGCATGTTTACGCAAAAAAATAAAGAAATCGGCCTGCCGCAATATCTGGTGCCGTACTTTATTTCCAGCCATCCGGGCTGCACGCTGAACAATGCCATTGAGCTGGCAGAGTTTTTGCGTGACATCAAGCACAATCCGGAGCAGGTGCAGGACTTTATTCCTACTCCCGGCAGTGCGGCGACGGCGATGTATTATTCCGGCATCGACCCGGAAAGCGGCGAAACCGTATTTGTGGCCCGCAATCCGCATGATAAGGCAATGCAGCGTGCGCTGATGCAGTACCGTACTCCGCGTAACCGCAAGCTGGTGCTGGAGGCGCTGCAGAAGGCAGGACGCATGGACCTCGTGGGCAGCGGACATAAATGCCTGCTGTATACGGAGCAGGAACAGCGCGGCGGAGTGCGTGGCGCGAAGCGTGATGCTTCTCGCGGCCCGAAACGTAATGCAACGGGCATTGGAGCGCGTAATGCAACGCGCAGTACCGCTTCAGGCAGTGCCGGTGGAAAAAGGCGTGAGGATAAGCGCCGCAGATAGTAACGGAGGGATGAGATGATCCGTTGTATCTTTTTAGTGCTGATATTGGCCGGAATACTGACGGGAGGCTGCGGTGAGCAGCCTGCTCCTGTACAGAACGCAGGGGCAAAAACCGTTATCCTGTATTCCGAGCTTGATAATAAATTTACTGAAAATCTGGTGGATGCCTTCAACAAGGAGCAGAAGGCTAAGCTGCAGCTGAAGGCTATTTACGAGCTGAAGCCCGGCGGGGAGCTGCCGGACGTTGTGCTGGCCGAGCAGCGCACGCTTGCCGGCCTGAAGCGTCAGGGAAGGCTGAAGCCTGTGGCCTTTGCCGATGGCGACAGACTGCCGCAGAAGTTCCGTGATGCGGATTTAAGCTGGTACGGCGTTTTCTATGATCCGATAGTTTTTCTGGTCAACCAGCAGTACGCCCGTACTGTCGGCCAGGCAAATATCTGCAGCTGGCAGGATTTGGCAGGGAAAGAACAGCTGCGCATTGCTCTGGAAAATTTATCCGACAGCAACAGCACGCAAAACTTTCTGGCAGGTCTGGCAGACCGCTTCGGCGAGGATGAATCGCTGGAGTATTTAGGCAATATCAACCGCTTTATCGGGCAATATTCCAAGTTTCCCTTTACACCTGTGCGCATGGCGGCGGTAGGTGATGCGGATGTGGCTATTACCAGACAAAGCTACGTGTTTAAATATCTGGAAAATAAATTTCCCGCTTATGTTGTCTATCCCAAGGAAGGCACGCCGGTCAATCTTTTCTGCGTAGGCCTGTTTAAGAATACTACAGATGATTTGCAGGGACTGAAGGTTATGGAATGGCTTTTGACAAGCGAGCAGGTGCAGGCGATAGCACAGGAAAATGCTACAGGCTATCTGTTTCTGTTCCTGCGCGGCTTTGATGAGGCTGCCGCCGATGGCGATAAAATCTGGCTCAACAGCAGTTATCTGGAGCCTGTTAAGCAGGATGGCCTGACAAATAAGTGGCTGAGTAAGGTTAGATTCAGTAAATAGTTGTTAGTGGCTGGTGATTAGTCATCAGTGAATAGTGAATTAGATTATAATGATTTGTGCTCTTGCTTGCTGTCCCGACGGCTTGGGTGAGGGCAGCAGGTTTTGGAGGTAAAGAATGAAAATAGGTATGGTCAGCCTCGGCTGTCCCAAAAATCTGGTAGATTCTGAAGTTATGCTGGGTATTATCAAGGATAAGCAGCTGGAGATTACCAATGATCCCGCAGATGCCGAACTGATTATTGTTAATACCTGCGGTTTTATCGAAAGTGCGAAGGAGGAATCCATCAGCACAATTTTACAAATGGCGCAATATAAGGAGGAGGGCAGCTGCAAATATCTGATTATGACAGGCTGCCTCGGCCAGCGCTATGCAGACGAGCTTTTCGAAAGCATGCCTGAGGTTGACGCTATCGTCGGCACTGACAGCTTTACCGATATCGGCTGGGTTATCGACCAGGTGCTGGCAGGCAAGCGCGTAAAGCATCTGCAGAAGCTGGAAAGCAAAAATGTACAGACTCCGCCCAGAATGCTGACTACGCCTGATTACATGGCGTATCTGAAAATTGCCGAGGGCTGCGACAACTGCTGCTCCTACTGCATTATTCCGCAGCTGCGCGGTCCCTACACCAGCCGTCCTTATGATGAGGTTATGGCAGAGGCAAGAAGCCTTGCTGCTCACGGCGTCAAGGAGCTGATTGTAGTGGCGCAGGATACCACCCGCTACGGCGAGGACCTTATCGGCAAGCTGCTTTTGCCGCAGCTGCTGCGTGACCTCAACGAGCTGGAGGGCATCGAGTGGATCCGCGTTATGTACCTGTATCCCAACAACTTTACGGACGATTTGATTGCAGCCTTCGCCGAATGCGACAAGGTGTGCAAGTATATTGATATTCCTCTGCAGCATGCCAGCGACAGACTGCTGGAAAGCATGAACCGTTACGATACACGTGCGCAGGTAGAAGAACTTCTGGCCAAGCTGCGTGAGCGTATTCCGGGCATTACTATCCGCACTACCTTCATCGTGGGCTTCCCCGGTGAAACCGACGAGGATTTTGCGGAGCTGATGGACTTTGTTGAAAAGCAGCGCTTTGAAAACGCAGGCGTGTTCCAGTATTCCCAAGAGGAGGGTACTGTGGCCGGCGCTATGGAAAACCAGATTGAGCCTGAGGTTAAGGAAAACCGCTATCATGAGCTGATGGCGCTGCAGGCAGGTATTTCCGAAGAAATCCATCAGGAGCGCGAGGATGAGGAGCTGGACGTTATCGTCGAAGGCTTTGATGAAGAAAACCCCGCTCTTGCGGTAGGACGTTCCTATCACGAGGCACCTGATATCGACGGCAACATCTTTATCGAAAATGCCGCCGAGCTGGAGGTAGGCCAGATGGTAAGAGTGCGTATTCTGCAAGGCTTTACCTATGAAATGGTGGCAGAGCTGGTTTAACGTTGCTGTATGAGTCAAAATAACCGGTGAGAGGGTGACAGCAGGATGAAGGTTGAAATCATTACTACCGGGACGGAGCTGCTGCTGGGTGAAATTTTAAACACCAATGTGCAGTATTTATCCCGCAAGCTGAATAATATAGGCTTTGATGTTTTATATCACACTACGGTCGGAGATAATCCGGAGCGTATGCGCGCAGTGCTGGAGCAGGCCATGCAGCGCGCCGATATCATCATTACCAGCGGCGGTCTGGGACCGACGCGCGGTGATATTACCAAGGAGATAGTGATGGAGGTTTGTCATACTGAAGGCTATCTCGATTTGGATACGTGGGGACGCATAGATGCATATTTTGCCAAGAAGGGACTTTGCCCTTCGCAAAATAACGAGAAGCAGGCGTATGTGCCCATCGGGGCCGAGGTACTGCAGAACGATGTGGGTACCGCTCCCGGACTGTGGCTGGAATATAAGGACAAAATCTTCATTATGCTGCCCGGACCTCCGAGCGAGCTTACGGATGTGTGCGAAAAGCAGCTGCTGCCGCGAATGCTACAGCGCTTCAGCAAGCACGGCATTATCATGTCGCGCACCTTGCATCTGCGCGGTATCGGCGAATCTATGGTGGCTGCCAAGCTCGACGAGCTGATTATGGCGCAGACCAATCCGACGATTGCGCTTTATGCCCGCTACGGTGAAATTCTCATCAGGCTTACGGCGAAGGCTGCCAATGATAAAGAGGCAGTCAAGCTGCTCGACGCTATGGAAGCCAAGGTACGCAAGAGCGTTGATAATTATATATACGGTGTGGATGATGCCACTCTGGCGGCCTGCTTAGGGCAGGAGCTGCTGAAGCAGGGCAAAACTATTGCCTTTGCGGAATCCTGCAGCGGCGGTCTTGCCAGCAGCCTGGTTACGGATGTGCCGGGCAGCAGTGAATATCTGCTGGGAAGCATCGTCAGCTACACTAACATGGCTAAGCAGAAGCTGCTTAATGTGCAGGCAGATACGCTGGCCAAATACGGCGCTGTCAGCCGTGAAACCGCCTGCGAAATGGCGCTGGGCGTACGCAAGCAGCTGGGCAGTGATTATGGTGTGAGCATTACGGGCAACGCCGGACCGGGAGCCAGCGAGGGCAAACCGGTAGGCCTTGTATATATTGCCGTTGCCACTGACAACGTGGTATATTGCCAGGAGCACCGTTTTATGTCTACAAGAACAGAAAATAAGCTGAGAATAGCTCAGACAGCTATTTCCATGGCTATTGATAAATTATTAGAAGAAAAAAACAATACGGAGGATAAACATTAATGACCATTCAAAAAGAGATGTTCGGCAGCTTAGAGCTGGACAAAAAAATTGTAACCGCCCTGACTGACATGGGCTTCGAAGAGCCTTCTCCAATTCAGGCCGCTACTATTCCCCTGGTGCTCGAAGGTAACGACGTTATCGGCCAGGCACAGACCGGTACCGGCAAGACCGCTGCCTTCGGTATTCCTCTGGTGCAGGCAATTACCGACTTCAAGCATATTCAGGCGCTGATTATGACTCCAACCCGTGAGCTGGCTATTCAGGTTGCGGAAGAAGTAGGCAAAATCGGCCGTACCCGCCGCGTGCGTGCGCTGCCTGTTTACGGCGGCCAGCCGATTGAACGCCAGATCCGTGCGCTGCGCAACAATGTGCAGATTGTTATCGGTACCCCGGGCCGTTTGATTGACCATATCAACCGCGGCACTATCCGTCTGGACCATATCAAATTCCTGGTACTGGACGAGGCTGACGAAATGCTGGATATGGGCTTTGTTGATGATATCGAAGAAATTATGCGCAGCCTGCCGGTTGAACGCCAGACTCTGCTGTTCTCCGCAACCATGCCTCGTCCGATTCTGAGCCTGACCAAGAAGTACATGAAGGCGCCGAAGAATGTAACCATTTCCAAGGAAGAGCTGACTGTGCCTCTGATTGAGCAATACTATTTCGAAACAAAGGATAAGATTGAAGGCCTGTGCCGTCTGTTGGACGCAGAAATCGACGGCAAGCTGATTATCTTCTGCCGTACCAAAAAGGGTGTTGACGACCTGTCTATCGCACTTTCCAGCCGTGGCTACATGGCTGAGGGCCTGCATGGTGACCTGAGCCAGAACCAGCGTGACCGCGTAATGAAGAAATTCCGCGAGGGTGCTGTCGATGTGCTTATTGCTACCGACGTTGCTGCCCGCGGTATCGACGTTGACAACATCACCCACGTTATCAACTTTGATATTCCGCAGGATCCGGAAAGCTACGTTCACCGCATCGGCCGCACCGGTCGTGCAGGCAACACCGGCGTAGCTATGACCTTCATCACTCCGCGTGAGTTCCGTCAGCTGAAGCTGATTGAGCGTACCGTCAAGACTAAAATCCAACGCCGTCAGCTGCCGACTGCTGCTAACGTTATCGAGCGTCAGCGCGACCAAATTATCAGCAAGATGCAGACTGTGCTGGAGCTGAACGCATATCATGACTATATGCCGATTGCCGAAAGCCTGTTGGATGATTACAGTGCGGAAGAAGTTGCTGCCGCAGCTCTGAAGCTGATGCAGGAGGGCATTAAGGCTCTGGAGGCTCCGCAGGAGGATATCCTGTCCAAGGACCTGCGCAACACCGGCGGCCGTCCCGGCATGGTGCGCCTGTTCATCAACATCGGCCGCAGCCAGAAGATTATGGTTAAGGATATTGTCAGCACCATTGCTATCGAAGCAGACATTCCGGCACGTGATATCGGCCTGATCAATATCTATGATAAGTTCACCTTTGTTGAAGTACCGGAGGATGTAGCCGAAAAGGTTATCGGTGCGATGAACAAGAACTTTATCAAGGGGTATAAGGTTAATATTGAGCCGGCTAAGGCAAGAAGATAATAACAAGGGCGACCGAGCCTCTCCTCTGGGAGACAAGGTGAATTGCCGGCAGGGCAAGAAAAGCCTCTCCTAGGGGAGAGGTGGCATCGCGCAGCGATGACGGAGAGGGGTTCTGCCTAAAGCAACGTTTCTGTCAAGTGAAGTGGTAAACTTATTTTAGACACAGAGG
>NZ_GL830861.1 GCF_000188175.1 Phascolarctobacterium succinatutens YIT 12067
AATATCCTTGCCTCTTTCCTTAACTGCAACGGAATAATTCTTCACACCGCTCAGCACATTTTCCAAAGCAATCAGCTGATGATAATGCGTAGCAAACAACGTCTTTGCCTTGATGCGGTCATGGATATATTCCATAACTGCGTGAGCAATACTCATGCCGTCAAAGGTACTAGTACCGCGGCCCACCTCGTCAAGGATAATCAGACTGTTTTTCGTAGCGTATTTCAAAATCTGAGCTACCTCGTTCATCTCCACCATAAAGGTGCTCTGGCCTGTCGCCAGATCATCACTGGCACCGACGCGCGTAAAAATCTTGTCTACCGGGCAAACGCTCGCCTGACGCGCAGGAATAAAGCTGCCGATTTGCGTCATCAGCACCAGCAGCGCCACCTGACGCATGTAGGTTGATTTACCTGCCATATTCGGACCGGTAATAATTATCATGCGCTCGTCAGTATTATTCAGATTGGTATTGTTGGGGACAAAAATCTCCTTTTCCAGCAAGCGCTCTACTACGGGATGGCGTCCGTCAACAATCTTGATTTCGCCGTTATTATTCAGCTCCGGTCTTACATAATTATATTTATAGGCAGCCTCTGCCAAACCTGTCAGTACATCAATGTAGCTGACGGCGCGGGCAGTTTCCTGAATCTCCTTGATTTTGCCGCGAATCAGTGTACGCAGCTCATCAAACAGATAATACTCCAGCTGCTCGATTTTTTCCTTGGCACCGAGAATCTTATTCTCGAACTCCTTAAGCTCGGGAACAATATAGCGCTCCGCGTTTACCAGCGTCTGCTTACGCACAAAGTACGGAGGCACGCTGCTGCTCTGTCCCTTGCTTACCTCGATATAATAGCCGAAAACCTTATTGAAACCGACCTTCATGGTTTTAATGCCGGTTTCTTCTTTGATTTTCTGCTCAAAGTTCTGCATCCAGGTTTTATTGTCGGCAGCAATCAGATGCAGCTCATCCAACTCCTGATTATAACCGGTGCGAATCATACCGCCCTCGCGGACAGAAAACGGCGGCTCATCGACAATCGCCTGCTGTAATCTTGCAGCCAGCTCCTCGTGCAGATGCAGGCCCTTCCACAGCTTACGCAGCAGTCCGCTGCTGCAGCCTTCCAGGATGCCCTTCAGGCCCGGCAGCACGCTTAAGGAATTACGCAATGCCACCAAATCTCTGGCATTGGCACTGCCCACCTCAATACGGCTGACAATACGCTCCAGATCCGCCACCGCCTTCAGCTGCGCCACAATTGCTTCGCGCAGCTCTGCGGCTGCAGCAAGCTCGGCTACCGCCTCCTGACGCTCATAAATGCGGCCCACATCAAGCAGCGGGCTTTCAATCCAACTGCGCAGACGGCGCGCACCCATCGAGGTATTGGTAAAATCAAGCACCTGCAGCAGCGTACCGCGCTTCGAGCCATCCGTCATATTGCGAACCAGCTCCAGGTTACGGATAGCAGTCACATCAAGGTTCATAAAGCTGTTGCGTTCAATCCGCACCAAACGGTTAATATGGCTCAAATCGGCCATCACCGTTCCGTGCAGATAGCGCAGCAAAAGCTCAACCGTACTATGTACCTCATCCGGCACCTCACTACCGGCAAAGTGCTGCGCAAAATAATCAGCCTCCGGCGTACTCTCGTCATAATGCGTAACAACGCATTCCGGCAATCTTGCAGCCAGCCATTCCTGCAGCTTCTCACTCATTTCATCAGAAGCAAAATGAACAACAAGCTCTGCGGGCTGTAGTCTGTAAAGCTGCTCGGTGATATTCAAAAAGCTTTCCGGTGTCTGGTCAAGAAACCATTCGCACTCGCCCGTAGTTACATCGGCCGCTGCCAAGCACATTCCCTTTACCTGCGCCTGCTGTAAAAATACCAGATAGCGATTGTGCTTATCCTCCAGAAGCTGTTCGTTCAGCGCCGTTCCCGGCGTAATAATTTTAATAACCTTGCGCTCGACAATGCCTTTGGCGAGCTTGGGATCCTCCACCTGCTCGCAGATAGCGATGCGATAGCCTTTTTTTATCAGCTTGGCGATATAGCCGTCCACCGAATGATAAGGCACACCGCACATCGGCATATGCTCCATACCGTTGGAGCGCTTAGTCAATGTTAAATTCAGCTCACGCGATGCTGTAATAGCATCGTCAAAAAACATTTCATAAAAATCGCCCAAGCGAAAGAAGAGCAGCTCATTCTGATGCTCCTGCTTCACTGCCATATATTGCTGTACCATGGGCGTAACATTTGCAGCAGCCATTAATCAACCGCCTTACCTTTCACCAGCCAGGTCTGCGCAGCTTCAATCTGCACGTTAACCTTCTGTCCAACCTCGTATTGCTTATCTTCAATCGGCCACAGCACCAGAACTCCTGTGCGTGTGCGTCCGTTCCAGACGGTTTTCTGCTTGCTGGGGCCTTCTGCCAGCACTTCTACAGTCTGACCTACCAGCTTTTCATGGCACTTCAGGCTGTTCTCGTTCTGCAGAGCCATCAAACGGTTCAAACGCTCCTTCTTCACTGCCAGCGGCACCTGGTTTTCCATTTTGGCTGCAGGTGTACCGCTGCGCTTGGAATAAATAAAGGTATAGGCAGAGGTGAAGCCAACCTGACGCACAACATCCAGAGTTTCCTCAAAATTCTCTTCGGTTTCGCCGGGGAAGCCTACAATAATATCTGTAGTAATCGTTGCGTCCGGCACATACTTGCGTACCAGCTTAACCAGCTCAAGATATTTTTCCTTCGTGTAACCGCGGTTCATGCGGCGCAGAATTTCCGAGCTGCCTGCCTGGAACGGCATATGGAAATTTTCGCAGATGTGCTCACATTCTGCAACAGCCTTGATAACCTCCTCGCTCATATCACGCGGGTGGCTGGTCATATAATGAATACGCTCAACGCCGGGAATAATATCCACACGGCGCAGCAGCTTAGCGAAAGCGTCCTTGTCGCCAAAATCCTTGCCGTAGGAATTTACGTTTTGGCCCAGCAGAGTAAATTCCTTGTAGCCATCTTTAACCGCTGCCTCAATCTCGGCAACAATATTATCGATGCTGCGGCTGCGCTCGCGTCCGCGTACATACGGCACGATGCAGTAGGTGCAGAAATTATTGCAGCCATACATAATTGGAATCCAGGCAGCAAAAGAGCTTTGGCGTACCATATGACCTTCAAACTCGCTTTGATGAATAGTCAGATCGGTATAAACCGCAGCCTTGCGCTCTGCCAGAAATTCCAGCAGCAGACGTTTAAAATCGTTAACATAAGCAGTACCCAGCAGCAAATCTACCTGCGGATGCTTTTTACGCAGCTTTTCGCCGTCCTTCTGTGCCATACAGCCTGCAACACAGATAACTACATCCGGATTGGCACGCTTTACAGCCTTTAATTCGCCAATTTTGCCGGCAATTTTCTTTTCCGCACTTTCGCGCACGCAGCAGGTGTTGACAATAATTATATCTGCGGTATGAAAATCAGGATTAGGCGCATAACCAAGCTCCTGCAACTGTCCTGCATAATGCTCCGTATCGGATTCATTCATCTGGCAGCCGTAATTTATCAGACAGTAGGTTTTATTTTTATCACTCATGTAAATACCTCCGTGTAAAATCAGTCTATCATTATATTATAACCAATTACACTCACTTCCCGCAACATTTCCCCCGGAAAGAAGTAGGGAATAATTTATAAAATATTTTAGTAGTAGGTATTGAAATCTGCCCTTAAGATGATTACAATATATGCAGGCAAAGAATTTTTCCGATTGCCTTTTAATATAGTTTAGGAAGGTCAAAATCATGCAAAGCAAAAAGAAATGGTTTGTTGTATTTATTCTGCTCGCTGCCCTTGCAGGCGCAGCCTTTTATTTTCTTTATTTTATCCGTACACCGGCTTATGCCTTGAACGAAGCGCGCGTTGCACTGCAGCAGCATGACAGCGCAAAATTTTCACGATATGTTGATGTTCCCTCTGTTATGGACAACGCTTTCGAGGACATCATCAAGGCAGAAAGCAAAATCAACAATGATAATGTTTTCTCCAACCCGTTCGCACTCGGCATTCTGCATATGCTGAAGCCTTCGGTCGTAGACCTGATGACGCAGGAGGCTTTAGACAAAATCGCCGCTAAGCCGGACAATGCGCCTAAGCAGACAGTCGACCCGGTACCGGATGCTATGAAGCGTAACCTGGAGCGTCACATCTCCATCCAAAACCTTACTGTCAAAGATCTGAAGCTCAGCAAGCATGAGGGTGAGACAGCAAAAGCAACCCTGGTGCTGCACAACAATGAGCTGGATAAGGATTTTATTGCCGAGCTGTTAATGCAGCAAAATGATAAAGGCGATTGGCAGATTAAGAAGATCAGCAATCTGGCAGACTTTATCGTCCAGTTGGATGCTGCCAAACGTGCTAAACAGGCCCTGCTGAACAAGCCTGTTATGGACCGCCTGAACAAAGCGCTGCAGGCAACCAGCGAGCGCCTGACGCTGAACAAGGACAGCAACAAAATCGGCAGCGAGGAAAAAGCTACGCTTACCGCTACCATCATGGCCAAAAACATGAGTAACGTTGCTATCAACCGTATGTATTACGATGTAACCGTGCTCAACGATAAGGGTGAACAGCTTTATTCCTATCCGGAGCATTATCAGGGCAGCATTGCCCCCGGACAGGCAGTGGAGCTCACCACCAGCAAAAAGCTGAATTCCATGCTGCCGGATGACCAAAAGCTGATGAACCTGGATATTACCAAAGAAACCGTAAAAATTCAGGTCACCTATATTGCTTTTGACAACGGCGAGGTAATTTCTCCTAAGGGTTTGATTGAATAACCGCAAAAAAATTAAACGCTTACATCCCACGTTGATGCGTGGGACGTAAGCGTTTTTTGTTCTTATAATTCTTTACGTCAAAGTTTTACTCTTTAACATGCAACTGCAAAACATCCGGGCGTGAATAATGACCACAGGCGTCAAATTCCATACGGCTGGCAGGCACCTTGTCCATATCCAAATCCGCATAAATAATTGCTTCCTTATCCCAGACAGGCTCAGTAACATAATGTCCGTAAGGATCAATCACACAGCTGCCGCCGCGGCAGACAAGCTCCGGCAGCTTAGCGATTTCATCCTGCGCATGCAAATCAGCAGGATACATATCTTTAGTAAAGAACTGATCGCAGTTAATGTAATAGCAGCGTCCTTCGAGCGCAATATGCTGAATAGTAGCCTGCCACTCAGGATTATCATTTGTATTGCAGGAAATCAAAATCGTGACGCCTTTTTGGTATAAAGCCACACGTGCCAACGGCATGTAAGACTCCCAACAAATCAAATTACCAAGCGGTCCCCACGGCGAAGCAACCACAGGAAAATAAGCCTTATCCGCATCGCCCCAAACAAAGCGCTCCGCGCCCGTAGGCTTGAGCTTGCGGTGCAGGGCAGCAATGCTGCCGTCAGGAGCAAAAATGATGTTGCTGTTATAAAGCGTACCGCTTACAGCATCACGCTCCGATATACCAATGCTTACATAAGCATTTACCTCGCGTGCCGCTTCTCCGAGCGCATCAGTTTCTGCGCCAGGCACTACAATGGAACCATCATAATACCGCTTCCAATCGGCACGTCCTTCTTCCTGTCTGCTGCCTACGGTAAAGCCAAAGGTCATGCCGTAAGGATAGCAGGGAATAATCAGCTCAGGCAGCACGATAAGCTGTGCTCCGCCGGCACCTGCCTGCTTAATCAAATTAATACATTTGGCCAGTGTTGCATCCTTATCAAACATTACAGGTGAACACTGTACTACGGCTACACGACAATTTTTTTCTAAATCTAACATTTTATTCACCCTCAGATGAAAAATTTATCCGGTACAATGCTTGCTTCATAAAACAAAAACATAGCATATCATTGCTCGCACCGATATTTTTTTCTTAAATCAGTGGCAGCTGCCATGTCTTTCGCTGCTGTCAGTAAGCTTTCCGGATTTATATACGTATTATACAATAATCATCTGTTGAATTATATAGATATACAACAATTATACATTATACAATAACGAAATGCGCCTTTAAGAAAGTAAGATAGAATTAATCATTCAATCCACCAACCCGCAGCCAGCCTTTGGCCAGCAACGATTGGCAAAACACATCTTCTTTAAGAATATAGATATTCTTGCCCGCGTTTTTCATGCTGACAGCACGCTGCAAATCAGCGCCTCCACACACGGAAGCATCCGCCGTGCCGACAATAACCATATCAGAAGCTGCTGTAACATGATAAGCAACGCTTGCACCAAGCGCAGTCAGTATCTCCTGAAGGTTTTTAAGATAAAGACCGTCAAAAGAGCCAAGCAGAACTATATTTTTATCTGCCAACGGTCTTAAGCGCCTAAAAGACGGTACGATTGCAAGCTCTTTTTGCTTAGGCGGCAGATGATAATCCGCCACCGCCAGCTCCTTCAGCTTTTGGTAACAGCCGTTGCAAATATTGCAGTCAACAAGAGCCCTGTGCGCACCTGCTGTAGCAATATTAAAATATTCGGCGACCGCAGTCTGCTTATACCTGCCTAAAAACGGTAATTCATTCTGCGCCAGCTTCATAACATCAACATAATCATTGGCTAATCTTTTGGCATAATGGCCTGCCAGATTTTCCGCAATAAAGCTCAAATCAAAGGCTACATTATAGCCTGCAATAATATCATCAGCCAAAAAATCCATAAATGACAAAATTACCTCGTCGATTGCCGGAGCATCCGCAACCATGGCGTCATTGATACCGGTGAGCCGTGTAATATAATACGGGATAGATAATTCCGGCTTAACTAAGCTGGAAAATTCATCTACTCTGCGATTATTGCGGTATTTTATGGCCGATATTTCCGTTATATAATCATTCTGCGGACTCAATCCGGTAGTTTCAATATCTAAAACAGTATAATCGTCAGGATAAGCCAGAAGCAGCTTGCCGTCTATATACCTGTTTCTTTTTACAGAACTCAAAAAATCACCTTGCCGAGCTTAGCTCAGCATCTATGTCCTTTCTTTTGCTTATTTCTCCAACACCTTCATGCACATAATTCCCTTTTCGTTACGCACCAGGAAAAAGCTTATTTCATCGCCCTTGTGCAGACCGAAAACCTTTTGAGGCTCGGAAAGCAGCGTGCCTATGATATTTACCTCGCGCACTTCCTTAAGCAACACATAAGCTGCTTCGGCCTCATCGCCGCACACCAGATAAACAGTTACGATATCGGGATGCGTTGCAAGTCTTGCAGGATCTAAAGAGGTAAGCTTACGCATCGCTTCTGTCGCTTCGTCTGCCTCATAAACCTTTTGCACCATTGCCACCTTGCTTTGGAACTCGCTCAGGCGAGGCATTTCGCTCGGAAGCACAGCTGCCTGTGCTTCAAGCAGCTCGGATAATCTTATCTTCGCTGATTGCTCATCATTACCATGCAACAGCTTCAGCGTCTTTTTAGCTGCATCGTGTACAGCACAGCATAATATTTCAAAGCTGATGCCTGCCTGTTCATCTATATAACCATAGCAAAGCACGCCGGTAGCATCTTCTGTTACCTCAAAAATGCTGCCCAGGTTTTGCGCCACGCCGGCAGCGTCTATGTAAAGGTATTTATCCACAATGTCGCGGAAATTCATTTCTTTAAGAAGCATATTATCACCTCATAGGAATGGAGTTAGTTTTAATTATGATATAGGCATTTCACTTTACGCTTTTGTAAAAGACTGCCTGTATTCAATCATACATGCAATTTACGTAATTTGCAATAAAGTAATGAGGTTTTTTGAGTGTGTTGTTCTAAGCAAGATCAAAAGCGCACATAAAAACGTCCCACCCGTCAGACGAGTGGGACGCAAGTTCATTATAAAGCTATCTTAGTGGTGGAACAGACGCAGGCCGGTGAATGCCATTGCAATACCGTACTTATCGCAGGTTTCGATAACATTATCATCACGGATAGAGCCGCCTGCCTGTGCAATATACTGAACGCCGCTGCGATGCGCACGCTCAATGTTATCTCCGAACGGGAAGAATGCGTCACTGCCGAGAGCAACGTCCTTCAGCTGTGCAACCCAAGCCTTTTTCTCTTCGCGAGTCAGCGGTTCCGGTTTTTCGGTGAAGAAGTTTTCCCATACGCCGTCAGCCAGTACATCTTCATAATCATCGGAGATGTAAACGTCGATGGTGTTGTCGCGGTCGGGACGACGGATGCTGTCTTTAAACGGCAGAGCCAAAACCTTCGGATTCTGGCGCAGCCACCAGATATCAGCCTTGCCGCCTGCCAGACGAGTGCAGTGTACGCGGGATTGCTGGCCGGCGCCGATGCCGATAGCCTGACCGTCTTTTACATAGCAAACGGAGTTGGACTGAGTGTATTTCAAAACGATTAAGGAAATCAGCAGGTCGCGTGCTGCGCCTTCCGGAATTTCTTTATTCACGGTCGGACGGTTTTGCAGCAGATCAGCGGTAATTTTAGCTTCGTTGCGCTCCTGCTCGAAGGTAATACCGAATACCTGCTTATGCTCCAGCAGCTCCGGCTTGTAGTTTTCATCAATTTTAATAATGTTGTAGGTGCCTTTGCGTTTGCCCTTCAGAACAGTAAGAGCTTCTTCGGTATAACCGGGTGCGATAACACCGTCGGAAACCTCGCGTGCCAGCATTTTAGCAGTCTGCACGTCGCAAACATCGGACAAAGCAACAAAGTCGCCATAGGAGCTCATACGGTCAGCGCCACGAGCGCGTGCATAAGCATTTGCCAACGGAGACAGCTCCAGGTCATCTACATAATAAATCTTTTTCAGAGTATCGCTCAGCGGCAGGCCTACTGCAGCACCTGCAGGGCTTACGTGCTTAAAGGATGCTGCTGCCGGCAGACCGGTTGCCTCCTTCAGTTCTTTTACCAGCTGCCAGCTGTTGAAAGCATCAAGAAAATTGATATAACCCGGACGGCCGTTCAGCACCTCAATCGGCAGCTCGCTGCCATTGTTCATGTAAATACGTGCGCTGCCCTGATTAGGATTGCAGCCATATTTTAATGCTAATTCTTTCACTATAACTCCTCCTCTTTTGTATAGTGCCAGTCACTTAGACAAACAAAAAAACCGACACACTGGCACAAGAAAAAATCTTTGCCCAGACGGTCGGCGTGCTACCGGTCATACTCCCCTGTGGTAACCCACTTCCGTCAGTTATATGACCTAATACTAAAATTATAAGATGCCGCGTTGTTTTTGTCAATACCGGGCGATTGTGGTAAAATAAATGTATGATGAATTAGAGTGTTGCCCCCTTTAGTCTCGCTATCGCTCGACAGTTCCCCCAAGGGGGAACCAAGTATTCTTGTCTATACATATACCGAAAAGGCACGGCAAGCTCTTTTCAAAGGAGGAAATAATATGACTCTCTGTTATGTATGTCCGCATCGCTGCGGTGTAGACCGCCCTGCAAATATGTCTGATACTACAGGCTGCTTCGGCAGCTGCGGCGTAGGCCTCGCTCCGATTGTTGCCCGCGCCGGCCTGCATATGTGGGAAGAGCCCGTCATCAGCGGCACTAAAGGCAGCGGTACGGTTTTCTTTTCCGGCTGCAACCTGCACTGTGTTTTCTGTCAGAACTATGACATAAGCTGCAAGGGCTTCGGCAAGGAAATTACTATTGAACGTCTGAAGGAAATCTATCACGAGCTTATCGCCCAAGGTGCGCACAATATCAATCTCGTTACGCCCACCCATTTTACCGAGGCAGTGCTGCAAAGTCTGGCCGAGCCTCTGCCGGTGCCTGTTGTTTATAACACCAGCGGCTTTGAAACGCAGGATACACTGCGCCGCCTTAAAGGCAAGGTGCAGATTTATCTGCCGGATTTAAAATACAGTGATGATATGGCTGCTATCAAATACAGCAACGCACCCTACTACTTCCGCATCGCAACCGAAGCTATTAAGGAAATGTATAATCAGGTCGGTGACTACCATATTGATGATAACGGTATTATGACTAAAGGCGTTATTATCCGTCATCTGATTATGCCCGGAATGCCTGACAATACCAAGAGAATTATCGACTGGATTGCTGCCAACTTCAAGCCTGGGCAGGTAATGTTCAGCCTGATGCACCAATACGTTCCCTGCGGCCGCGCCAACGAATATCCTGAAATCAACCGCAAGGTTACGGATGAGGAATACAAGGAGCTGGAAAGCTATCTGCTGCAAAGCACTATCGAAGATGGCTTTGTGCAAGAGGGTGATGCAGCCTGCAAGGACTTTATCCCCTGCTTTGACGGTACAGGAGTATAAAAATATATTTTCTTTAAATTTCATAAAACGATATAATTTTCGCATAGAGATAGCCGACGTCGGTTTCCTGCTGGAAAGTGGGTGATGCTATGACTGTTTTCGAAGCACTTCAGCTTATGATAGGCTTTGCAACTCTCGTAGTTTTGATTTTATCACATCGCTCTAAATAAAGGCATGAAAAAACCGCCTAACGGTTAGGCGGCTTCCTTCAAACTACAAATTTGCGAGGAAAGCCGACCTACCACAATCGGCTATCTCTATAATTATTATAGCAGTTTTTGCGCTATTGTCAATTGGCCTCTCGACGCAAAACCTCTGCCAGGACCTCAATGCCGCGGCAGATATTCTCAGTTGAAGCGTACTCTGCCGGGTTATGGCTGATGCCTGCTCGACAGGGAACAAAAAGCATTGTCGTGGGGCAGATTTTCGTCATATGCATAGCATCATGACCGGCGCCACTATTCATATGCAAGAAGCTGAAGCCCTTTTCTGTGCATATCGCTTCGCTCTGCGCGGCCAAGGCCTTATCCAAAGCAACAGGGCTGTCTGCTGTCAGCATTTCAATCTGCACGCCGACGCCGTCGCAGACAGCGACGTTTTCGGCCTGCTCGCGGATGCTTTGCAGCACGCGCGCAATGCTGGCTTTATCAACACCACGTACATCAACCCACAGCGTAACTGCTCCCGGTACAACGTTAATCGAACCGGGCTCTACATCCACCACGCCAACGGTACCGACACTGCCGTTGGCTTTTTCTGTTTCCGCAGCCTCGTTCACCGCCAAAATAAGCTTAGCAGCACTGACGAGCGCGTCACGGCGCATCCCCATCGGCGTTGCGCCGCTGTGGTCTGCCACGCCTTTAATATGAATTTTAAAGCGTGTCGGTGCCGCAATATTATGTACGATACCAAGCTGATGCTGCGTCTGCTCCAGAACCTTGCCCTGTTCGATATGCAGCTCCGCAAAGCATTTATAGCTGCCGGGCGCAATTACGGCATCACGATAAGCGTCAGGATTGCAGCCCCATTCACGCAAGGCCTCGATAAAGCTGATATCGCCTTTCTTGGCGCCTTTGTTCAGCTGCTCCGGCACTGCGCTGCCTGTCAGCAGCTTACTGCCCATAGTTGCAAAGCCGAAGCGACTCGATTCCTCCGCACGGAAGATGATAACCTCAATACTGCGCCCAAGCTCCTCGTCCTGCAGCATGTACAGCGCCTCCAGGGCGCCTACGACACCGCACATGCCGTCATAGGCACCGCCATGGATAACAGTGTCCAGATGCGAGCCTGTGGCTACCGGCGGCAGCAGCTGCTGTTTGCCATCGCGACGCAAGAACACATTACCCACAGCATCGGTGCGGATTTGCAAATGCAAATCCTGCACCTGCTCCAACAGCCAGCTCTGAGCCTTTTTATCCAGCGGACTGTAGGCAAGGCGGGTAACGCCCTCTTCACTGTCCGTAAAAGAAGCCAAGCCTTGTAAAAGTTTAGCTACACGTTCATGATTTACCTGTAACATTTTTATTCCCCCTTCATTCGGAAATAGCAACAAAAAAATATAATAAAGATGACAGCTTTATTATACTTGCTTCTTAAGCATCACACAAGAGCGGCACTTCATCTGAAAATCCGAGATTATGGAAAGTTTTTTACACTTTTGCTAAAAACTCCTTGCAATTAATGTAAAATCCACGTAAAATTATCATAGCAAAATTTAAGAAAAGAGGTTATTTATTTTGGAACGCAAAGTTATTCAAGTTGAAGAACGTCCGCCATTACTACTTAATATTCCGTTAAGTATCCAGCATCTGTTCGCCATGTTCGGCTCTACCGTGCTGGTCCCCTTTTTATTCAAGGTCAACCCTACCACCTGCCTGTTCATGAACGGCCTGGGTACCCTGCTCTACATCTTCATCACCAAGGGCAAAATTCCTTCCTATCTCGGCTCCAGCTTTGCCTTTATCTCTCCTGTACTGCTGATTATATCCACCTCTGCCTATAACCATGCACAGTCCGGCTTTATCGTTTTCGGTCTGCTGTTCATGCTTTTCTCGCTGATTATTCACTGCGTAGGCACCAAATGGATTGATGTCATCTTCCCGCCGGCAGCAATGGGCGCAATCATCGCTGTTATCGGTCTGGAGCTGGCACCTGTTGCAGCCAACATGGCAGGTTTGACCGGTGATAACATTAATATGGTCAACGTGGCTATTTCTATGTTCACATTGGCGGTCGGCGTTATCGGCTCTGTTGCCTTCCGCGGCTTCATGAGCATAATCCCGATTCTCTTCGGCGTTGTCTGCGGTTATGTTTTTGCAGCTATCATGGGTATCGTCAACTTCCAGCCGGTAATCGACGCTCCCTGGTTTCAGGTACCGCATTTCTACGCTCCGGTTTTCGATATCAACGCTATTATGATTATAGCTCCGGCCGCACTCGTTGTACTGGCTGAGCATATCGGCCATCTCGTAGTAACCGGCAACATTGTTGACCGCGACCTGATTAAGGATCCCGGCCTTTCCCGTTCTCTGTTCGCAGACGGCCTTTCTAATGTTATCAGCGGCTTTGCCGGCGCAACTCCGAACACTACATACGGTGAAAACATCGGCGTTATGGCAATCACCAAGGTTTACAGCACCTGGGTTATCGGCGGCGCTGCTGTCATGGCAATCATCCTTTCCTTCTGCGGTAAGCTCAGCGAGCTGATTCACAGTATCCCCGTTCCTGTTATGGGCGGCATCTGCATCCTGCTGTTCGGCGTAATCGCTGCCAGCGGCATCCGCGTACTGGTTGAACGTCAGGTAGATTACAGCAAATCCTCCAACCTCGTAATGACCTCTGTTATTATGATTATCGGCCTTTCCGGTGCGAAGCTCTCCTTCGGTGCCTTTTCCGTACAGGGCATGGTGCTGGCAACTGTTGTTGCTATTATTATGAGCCTTATCTTCAAGCTCTTTGAATCCCTGCACCTGCTGAACGAATAAGACATATAAAGCACAAAACCGCTGCAGAAGCTCTGCAGCGGTTTTTAGTATTTACAACGCAAGCCTGCGAGCGCAGGCTTGTCTTTTTTATTTTAGAAACGGAAATCTCTTTCTCCCTGAGCAATTTTTTGCAGACGCTCTAGGCAAACCTCACGCACCTTTTCCTGCGGAATATTCGGCAACTCGGCCTGCAGCAGTTTTTCGCCCAAAGCCTTTGTTGCCGGAGAAGCATAATCCTCCAGATATTCCTTCAGCGTCAGCAGCGCATTAGGATGGCAGCAGTTCTGAATCTGCTTGGACTTACACAGCTCCATAAATCTGTCGCCTGTGCGTCCGGCACGGTAGCAGGCAGTACAGAACGATGGCAGGAAGCCAAGCTCCATCAGCCATTCAATTACTTCATCCAAAGAACGTTGGTCAGAAACGTCAAACTGCTCGGTATCGGTAGGGCGCACATCCTCGGTGTAACCGCCTACGGAAGTACGCGAGCCGCCGCTAATCTGAGAAATACCAAGATGCAGTGCCTTTTCACGCACAGCCTGATTTTCACGTGTAGAAATAATCATACCTGTATACGGAACAGCAATGCGGATAATAGCAATAATCTTGCAGAAGGTTGCATCATCAATACCGTTGTCAAAAACGCCCGGGTCGATATCATCGGCGCGTTTGATACGCGGTACGCTGATGGTATGCGGACCTACGCCGTGTACTGCCTCCAGATGCTCGGCATGCATCAAAAGGCCGGCCAATTCGTAACGGTAACGCTCCAAACCGAACAGTACACCCAAGCCTACATCATCAATGCCGCCCTCCATCGCTCTGTCCATCGCCTCCGTATGGTAAGCGTAATTGTGCTTCGGTCCACGCGGGTGCAAGTTTTCATAGCTTTCCTTATGATAGGTTTCCTGGAAGAGGATATAGGTACCAATGCCCGCTTCCTTCAGCTTACGGTAATTTTCTACGGTAGTAGCCGCAATGTTTACGTTTACGCGGCGGATAGCGCCGTTTTTATGCTTAATAGAATAGATAGTCTTAATGCAGTCCAGAATATACTCAATTGGATTGTTTACCGGGTCCTCGCCAGCCTCCAGCGCCAAACGCTTATGTCCCATATCCTGCAGTGCGATAACCTCAGCACGCACCTCGTCCTGAGTCAGCTTTTTACGTCCGATATGCTTATTAGTTGCATGGTAAGGACAATATACGCAGTGATTGATACAATAGTTGGACAAATACAGCGGAGCAAACAGCACTATACGGTTGCCGTAAAAGTCCTTTTTAATCTGCTCAGCCAGAGCAAACATTTCCTGTACCAGCTTTTCGTCCTCGCAGGCAAGCAGTACGCTAGCCTCACGATGGCTCAAGCCCTTGCGCAGCTTGGCTTTGGCAATAATCTGCTCTAGCAGCTCCTTGTTGTTTTTGTTGGCCTCAGCATAAGCAAGTGTGTCGAGGATTTCCTCATGACAGATAAATTCTTCGGCCTTCATTGATTTTGCATTATACATTTTGTCTCCTCCTTACAGGTCAGTAATATCTTTCCCGTCAGATAGTTTGTATCCAGCAGTCTATTCCTTGGCAATTACGTTGGAATAAACAGTTTTGGTATTTACACCGGCCAACAGTCCCAGTTTACCGCTCATAGCGCTGATAATATTCTGCGGTGCATCAACGGCAACGCAAATAATATTAACATTCTTCTGGCGATAGGGCAGGCCCATGCGGCCGATAATATAACTGCTGTAGGTATGCAAAATTGCGTTAAGCTCTTCCACAGCCTCAGGCTGCGTTACAATCAGAGAGATAACAGCTACTCTTGTTTCCATACTAATCACCCTTCTCTTTTTGGAACATGGCAGAATCTAAATCTGCGATATTTTGCTGAATATATCTATAATAGTATACCATATTTCACGAAAAGTGTGGTATACTAATCCTATAAATATTTATCCGCTTGTAAACAGCTTATAACAAAAGGAGCCATTATAATGCTGAATATATTTTTCTCTTTATTTCTTTTGGGCATGCTGATCGTTTTATGCGGCAAGGCTATCAGCCGTGCCATGCACCAGCAACAGCCGTTAAACAGCAAGGAAGCTGCTCTGCTCATAGCACTTTCGCTTGGCTGTCTTTTTGCCCTGAACGCCGGCGTCAGCGCTGTCTACAAAACCCAGCTGCTTTTCTACTGAAAAGGGCGCAGCCCGGCTGCCGCAAATGCGGCAGCTTTTTTCTTTACGCAAAAAAGAGGCAGACAGCAGGCTTTTGCCTCGCTGTTTGCCTCTTATGCTGCTATTTTGTTTTACGTTCTGTCGCAGAAATCCCCATTAAAGCCTTTTAAAGCGTCTATAATTAATTCTGCTTCAGCAAATTAATAGTTGGTTACCTTCAGCTCGAAATAACCTTGAGGATGGTCGCATACCGGACATTTTTCCGGAGCCTTTTCAGCAATAACAATCTTGCCGCAGTTAGTGCAGATCCAAACCTTTTTCTCTTCACGTTGGAAAACACGGTCATTCTCAATGTTTGCCAAAAGCGCACGATATCTTTCTTCATGCTCTTTTTCAATCTTGCCTACTTCTTCAAACAGGAATGCAATTTTATCAAAGCCTTCCTCTTTGGCAACCTTGGCAAATTCGGCATACATTTCGGTCCACTCATAGTTTTCGCCTGCAGCTGCATCCTTCAGATTTTCAATAGTCTGGGGAACAGCGCCACCATGCAGTGCCTTGAACCACAATTTAGCATGCTCTTTTTCATTACCGGCAGTTTCGGTAAAAATAGCGCCAATTTGGTTATAGCCTTCTTTTTTGGCTGCACTTGCATAATATTGGTACTTAGTGTGAGCCTGAGACTCGCCGGCAAAAGCGGTCTGCAAATTTTTTTCAGTCTTGCTACCTTTTAAATCCATTTTCAATTCCTCCTCTTGAAAACGACGCAACAGCCTTCCCAAACTAAAGCTTATATAGCCTTAGAATCAGTTTTGGTCATCACCCAAAACTTCTTCGCTTACAGGGCGCTCTGCCATTTCCTTTTGGCATTCAGGGCAGATACCGCTGAAAACAATATCATGATGATTCATTTTGTAGCCAGTTACAGCAGCTACCTTTTCATCCATATCCGGGATATAATCAAAGTTTTCTACGTTCATAAACTTACCGCATTCAGTGCATTTGATGTGATAATGTCTTGCGAGAATATGATCAAAACGATCAGCACCGCTAGGAACGGAAACCTTGCTCAGCAGGCCGCTTTCAACCAAAGAATTAAGGTTGCGGTAAACGGTACCTTTGCTGATATCGGGATACTCCATAGTGATGCGGTCATATACTTCTTCAGCAGTAGGGTGATCTGCTAAAAAACGTACAGCCGCGATAACAAGTTGTCTTTGAATAGTGTTTCTTTTAGCCATTTTCACCATCCTTTATCAAAAATAATTCTCATTTAGAATTATACACCCTCCGTTAAAATTGTCAAGTATTTTTAGTACCAATCTACAAAATAATCACAAATAAATTTCTACTTTTTTTGCTGTTGTCTAGCAGATAATCAATTCATTCTTAATTCTAAAATTACTCATATAGAAAAAACATAACAAAGAATAGAAAATGCTTCTCATTAACACTTGATTCAAGATATAAAAAAAGTACTGTCAGAACTTTGTCCGACAGTATTAGTTAACCTATACCATTTATTCGGTTTTCTCCCAGATTAACTGCACAGGCAGATTAGAGGCTCCGGGAGGAGACCAGATAAAGCTGTATTCTCCTGCTTTCAGCTTTCCAAGCTCAATGGCTTCCTCTATTTTTGTCCCTACGCACACCGTGCTCTCCGGTAATGCCAGCAGCTGACGCTCACCCTTAGTTTTATTTTCCAGTACGCCATAGCCGGCAAATGGTCCGCCGATCGGATTCAAAATAAAGCTGATAGGCTTTTTACCGTCAACAGTAAAGTTTACCTTATAGATAACGCCGTAGTTACCGTAGTTTTCCGCAGGCAGTCCGGTAGTAGCATCAACGCCCTTGGCATAGCCCTCCTGCGACGTTGCCAGCTCCAGCATGAGCGGTTTTTCCGGCGCATTGACAGGCTTTTTCAGCGTATAGTTCCAGTCTGCAGCCTCAAATGTACCGCGCAGCGGATGTTCATCCATCGGCTGAATTGCGGCAGCCTCGTTAAACAGCTCCAGATCACTCTTTGTTTCGCACATCAGTACACTTACCTCAACAGGCTTGTCAAAGTGCAGGTCAATAGTTGCCGTATACAGCTTATCTGTCGGCAGAATAATTCCGCGACCGCTGAGCAGCTCATGACTGCGGCCAAAGCCCAGCTTGCCATCCTGCGGCTTCTGGCTGCTGTCATCAAAATATTCCTTTTGAGAGTTTTTGCCGTCACGCATATAATCATAGTTAAAGCCTGCCACACCGCTGCGTGTTACATTGTAAGTCACAGGGCGCAGATTGTCTGTATTCTTCAGCATTACCGCCAGCTTTTTCTTACCGGCAACACCATTGACATGATGCAGAAATAAACGTACATCACCCTCCACCTTATCTCGGTACAGTATACCGTTATTATAAACAGTTTCCGGACTGTCGCTGAAAAGCAGCTTCGGTCCATTGGCGACAAAATCCGCCTGCGCCTGCTCGGCAACATAATCCTCCGGAATAAATACCGGTCTTTGCTGTGCGCCTGCTATGTTCAGCACGCCACAGGATACAGTAACAAGAAAAGCCTGCAAAGCTTTTTTTAAGTTCATCAAACCCCTCCCTCAAACTCACGAAAAACTAGCCGCAGCCAAAATTATTCACTATAATTAAAGCTGCGGACTCAGTAACAATATTCTAAGATTTTTATTTCAGGCTGTTTTTATAATCAGCCATAAACTGCGCCAGCCCTTTATCTGTCAGCGGATGGACAATCATCTGCTCCAACACCTTAGTCGGAATAGTTGCAATCTGGCATCCTGTCAGCATAACCTTTTCCACGTGTTCCAGATTACGGATGCTTGCAGCAATTACTTCGGTAGTAATGCCATAAAGCTTAAAAGCTTTAACAATGTTTTCTACCAGCTGTACACCGTTTTCACCGATATCGTCCAAGCGTCCGATAAACGGGCTGACATAGCTGGCACCTGCGCGTGCGGCTAGCAAAGCCTGGGCCATACTGAATACCAGAGTTACATTGGTTTTAATACCTTCCGCGCTCAGAATTTTTACTGCCTTCAGGCCTTCCGGGATGCAGGGAATTTTAATAACGATGTTATCCGCAATCTTTACAAGCTTGCGTGCTTCCTCTACCATGCCGTCACATTCGGTGCTGATAACCTCAGCGCTGACAGGACCGGCAACCAGCTTGGCAATTTCCGGGATAACCTCAGCTTGGGTACGGCCGCTTTTGGCAATCAGGCTCGGGTTGGTTGTAACACCATACACAACACCCCAATCGACAAATTTGGCAATCTCCTCTACATTAGCAGTATCCATAAAAATCTTCATTTTTTAACTAACCCTCTTTACAAATCAAATTCATATTTTTGTTATTTATTATTGTGCTTTATTGCGCGTCCTTACGGAAGTACGACTACCTTCTCAGGATGAGTCTGAGCTGGCAAGCTCATAGTCATCATGCTGCTCCAAACAAGCAGCTTATCGCCTTTTTTAATCTTAGCGAAGTCTGCGCAGGCAGCTGCATCAATCGTTGCAATAACATCATTATTGGTGTTGAGTACGGTTACATAGCTTCCATCCTTAGCAAGACTTGCCTGTGCTACCTCAAAAAAGCTTGCAGGCTCTTCGCTGTCTTCAATCACAATCGCCAGAGCATGGCTTTGCGGCGGCATGCTGCGTGTCATGGTTGCGGAATAATAAGCAGTAACCTTCTGGCCTTCCTTTAAAGCATAGGGCAGACGCAACTTACCGCTGGCACCCTCCACAACGTAGGTATCACGGTCAACAATAGCTGCAACCATATTTCTGCTGCCCTCGCCTTTAATAACATACATACCATCCTCTACAGCAACGATTTCACCACGGGTAACATAGGTTCCCGGTGCGCGCATTACCTCAGGATTTGCCTGTACCTCATCCAGGGGAGAGGATTGAGCCGCGTCAGCGGCGAAAGCACTGCCGGCACCCAACAGCGCCATGCAGGAAAATACTAAAGCGATTTTTTTAAGTGATTTCATAATATATACCTCCAAGATATTGCTTTTGTTTATGCTTATAAGTATAGCATAAGATTATGGCAAAATCATGGCAGTTTTGATTAATTATTTACTTGTTGCTGAAATGTACAGCGATTTCCGTAACGGTAGCAGCAGCCTTCCACAGGCAATCCTCATTGAAATCGAAGTGACTGTTGTGATGACCTGCGGCGATTTTGGTACCGTACATCATATACAGAGCACGGCCGCCGTGCTGCTGTACGCGCTCCATGAAGTAACCGCAGTCCTCGCTGCCGCCCATGTCCACATATTCAACAACCTCGTCATAATGACATTTTTCCTCAATCAGCTCTGCTACCTCATGGCCCAGCTCCTTGTCTGCAAAGCAGGCAGGTGCAGCCCCGGCCATGGTGATTTTTACCTTAACGTCATACATAGCGGCGCAGGCATTAAGAATGCGCTTAGCCTCGGTAACCATATATTCATCAATTTCGGTAGTAGCACCGCGTGTTTCCAGCTTAATAGCAGCGATATCAGGCACAACATTGCGTCCGGTGCCGGCGTTGAGTACGCCTACGTTGATACGGCTGGAGCCCTTGCTGTGACGGGGAATGGTATTCAGGGAAATTGCAGCCTGTGCTGCTGCCAACAAAGCATTCTTGCCCTGCTCCGGAGCAGCGCCTGCGTGGGCAGACACACCGGTAAATTCCGCATCCAGCTTCGTAGTTGCCAGAAAACCGTCAGTCATCGTTACCAGGCAGTTGTTTGTAGTAGCCTTGAAGCCGATATGACCGCCGAACAGATAATCGACATCATCAACTACACCGGCGTTCATCATAGCGAAGGCACCGCGTACACCTTCCTCCGCAGGTTGGAAAATCAATTTTATGGTGCCTGCCAAACGTGCTTTATTGGCGGCAAGCAGCTTTGCTGCCGACAGGCCGATGGTTACGTGACCGTCATGACCGCAGGCATGCATAGCCTTTTTATGTTCGGAAGCAAAGCTTTCCTTAGCTGGGCGATGCTCCTCGCTGCGCTCCTCTTCTACATCGTTGCAGTCCATATCAAAGCGGAAGGCAACTGTTTTACCGGGTTTATCTGTTTTAAGAGTTGCCACGATACCGGTCTTGCCGCCTGCCATCTTCTTTACCAGCTCCGGATCCGCACCTTCGCTGATTGCTCTTTGCATATAATCAGCCAGCTCTGCCTCGCTCGGCACGCCCATCATAGATTTTTCGTCAATAACGTCATCGCCGAATTTAACATCATAGCCAAGATTTTTCAGCTCACCGATAATCATGCTTGCCGTACGGAATTCCGTCCAGCCTGTTTCCGGATGTCTATGCAAATCTCTGCGGCGTTCGACCATTTCATCTTTTAATTCTTCAGCCTGTTGCCAAATTGTTGCCATGTTTCTTACCCCCATTAAAAAAGTACAGTCTGCTCACTGTCTAAAGGCAGATAAACCTCGCTCTTATCTTTTAAACGATTGTTATTATCCACCCACTGTCCGCACGGACATTGTATTGCAGCGGTAGGCAGCGCCCAAGCCAAATGTTTTCCGCAATCAGGACAGATATATTCTACCTGCAGCCTGTCACGCTCTTTTTTCTTCATAAATAAAGCGCACCTCCTGCTTCTTATTGCGTTTTTTATTATAGCACATTTGTACCATTAAGAAAATGCTTTGACGGCAGTAAGTGTTAAAAGTAAGTAAGTTAAGCAACTGCTTCATTTTATTTATTAATGTCATGCTCCTGCCGGTTCGTGTTTTTTCTGTGTCTTTCAGGTTAAAATTGTATTTATATGCTATAATTAAGCTGATTAAATCAGAGTCAGGAGGTTAGAAATATGACTAAGATTAAACAAATGCTTTGTGCCCTGCTTACCGTCTGCCTGCTGCTTATCGGCAGTACAAATGCTATGGCAGCACAGCCTGATACACCGAGCATCAGCGTCAGCGCCAACGCAAGCATTGAGGTGGCACCGGATACTGCCGTAATCAGCTTTGATGTCAATGGCAAGGGCCGTACCGCTGCCGAAGCAACAAGCGCATCTGCCGCCAAAATGGATAGTGTTAAGCGTAATCTGCTTGGCTGCAATATTCTGGGTAATGATATTACAACAACAAGCTATACTCTTTATCCAGATACCGATATCAAGGGTAAAATCACCGGTTATACCGCCAGCAACAGTGTGCGCATCAAGCTCAAGGATATCAGCAAGCTTGGTCCGGTAATTGATAAAATCAGTGCTGCCGGCGTTGATACAATAAATAATATTTCCTTCAGCGTCAGCAGCAGAGAGCTTTACCGCAACAAACTGCTGGCTCAGGCTGTTGAAAACGCACGCCAGCAGGCTGCCGTGGTTGCCAATGCCGGCGGACGCACGCTCGGCAAGCTGCTGAGCGCCAACATCAGCACCTACAGCGGCGGCATGGGGCGCTCCTATGGCAACATGAAGCTGATGGCTGCATCCGACAGAGCTGTTGCCCCCGAAACAAGCATCTCTGCGCAGGAAATTACGATTAAAGCCAGCGTTGATACTGTTTTCGCCATGGAATAAATTACTGCAAGCTAAAAACTGCTGCCTAGCGTCACAGACGCAGGACAGCAGTTTTTTCTTTGGCAGAACAAGCCTGCCGTATTGCACTGTTTTATTTTTTCTTCGGCAGCTTATATTCCTTCAGCGCCTGAAAAAGCTCCGCACTTCCGGGTGCATATTGAGCGCACAGCTCCTTGAGTGCCGCAAAGTTTTTCAGCTCTACACCCCACAAAAAGCAGTCAGCATCATCATAAGCAGCAACAACGATAAACTTTTTGGCATCCAGCGGTGTTTTGCCCAAATCATCCGTCAGCATAATATAATCCGTGCCAAAATCCATACCGTACACCGTAATATTTTCTTCCGGAGTAGCATCCTCCCAAAAGCCCAGTTGATCAAAATCAGCAGCAGTAAGCATAATACACCTCATTTTCATATAATCTATCCTTAATATAACACGTTGCGCTGTCATTTGCAACTTTAGCTGATGACATGGCCGCGTCAGTTTACTGTAGGAATCAAAA
>NZ_GL830862.1 GCF_000188175.1 Phascolarctobacterium succinatutens YIT 12067
CCCGTTTTTCCTACAAAAACTTTACGCTAGCACGGAAAATTTTATGTATACACAGAGGTCTTTAACCTGAGAGTTTAAATTCATGCTTTTGGCTTTTGTCCGATTTATTTTAAACCCTTACCCTTTTTCGCCTCATAATACAAATTAAGACAGTTTATTGTGATTAAAATCTCACAAGCTTGACGTAAAAGCAAACTCAGTTTTCGCACACATTTCTCTCTTTCTTCTCCTGTAATTGGTAATTTCTCCTGTTTTCTTCATTACCTTTCACGCCAATAAAAAAGCGTACATACTCACACTCCGTATGTACGCTTCTTTCTTGATCTGTCAGCTTAAAGCAAGCAAATTTTTTATTTTTTCGGAGTAATTGCCAACACACGCGCCGGCAAGCCGGTCGCTCCTTCAATGCGCGGCCAAGCAGCAACAAGCAATGCTCCCGCAGGTGCCACGCGGTCCAGGTTCTGCAGCACTTCAATCTGCAGCTTGCCCTTGCCCAGCACATAGCGCTCGCACGCCAAATCTCCTGCCTTGGCAGCCTCTGCCGAAGCATCTGTATCCAGTGTTTCGTGGCCGTTGGCTGCAGCATTGCGCTCTTCATAAATATATTGCAGCGCCGGCAGAGACCAGCCGGGGAAGTTTTCGCTGCCGTCGGCAGCAATACCGCTCAGCTTATCCATATCCGGCCAGTTTTTATACCAGTCGGTGCGCAGTGCCACAAAGGCACCGTCGGGAATCGCTCCGTATTCTGCCTCATAAGCCTTGATGTCCTCCACCGTTACGGCGTAATGCACATCCTCCGCCACCTTGGCTGTGATATCAATCACGCACAAGGGAAACAGCATCTGCTGCGCGCCGAACGCTTCAGATAAAGGCATATCCTTAACAAAGTGACCGGGAAAGTCAATGTGTGTGCCGTATTGGCCGGGAAATTTGAAGGTCTGAATCAAACATTCCAGCATCGGGTTGCCCCAATCGAAAACTGTCTTGCTAACCTCTACCGAGCCTGCGGGAATACCGCTCCACACCGGGCTGTCGTTGTTCATGGAGTGGGAAAGCTCCACCCATTCATAAGCATCTGATTGCATTTCTGCTAACATGTTCCATAATTTGTACATAAGAAAACCCCCTCAATAAAAAATATTGGTCCTCACTATTATCTTAGTACATCGATAGGAATTTGTAAAGCAGATATTTTAACAACGGAATTTTTGTACCAATGCAAAAGACCCGCCACCGCTAAAAAGCGGCAGCGAGTCCTTTTATATGTAATAATTATATCTTAATTAATCTCTCAGCTTAGCCTTATATGCTTCGGCAACCTCAGCGATTACCTTCTTCATAGAAGCATCAACCTCAGCGTCGGTCAGGGTGCGGTCAGCAGCCTGATAGGTCAGGTTAAAGGCCATGGATTTGCAGCCTGCGGCAACCTGCTTGCCGGTGTAGATATCGAATACACGCACACCCTGCAGCAGCTCGCCTGCATGCGCACGGATAACCTGCTCCAGCTCGGCATTGGTTACCTCTGCCGGAACAACAACGGCAATATCACGGCTCATGCTCGGGAACTTGGGCAGATGCTTGTATTGCGGTACAGCGGTTGCGCTTGCTACCAAAGGCTCTACGGCCATTTCCAGCACGTAGGTAACCTGATCCAGCTCAAAGTTTTCCTGAACTACCGGGTGTACCTCGCCGAAGGAGCCGATAACCTCGCCATTAACAACGATGTCACAGCTCTTGCCCGGATGCAGGTACGGCTGTTGGCTGCGAGTCATGGTGTAATCGCTCACCTGCATTGCTTCCAGCAGGCCTTCAACGATGCCCTTCATATCATAGAAGTCAACGCTGCCCTTATCATCGCACCAGTTGAGTGCCTTGCGGCTGCCGCTCAGTACTGCGGTCAGCAGCTGACGCTCTGCGGGATCCTCGGTCAGCGGCAGTGCCTTCGGCAGGAAGATACGGCCGATTTCAAACAGAGCAACACTGCTGTTGTGGTTGCGCAGGTTAAAGGAGGCAGTCTGCAGTGCGCTCGGAACCATGGTGGTACGCATTACGGAGAAGGCGTCGGTAATCGGGTTCAGCAGCTCAATGCAGTTACGGCGTGCATCATCTGCCGGCAGCAGCATTTTATCGTAAGCGTTAGCCTTGATGAAGCTGTAGGTCATCATTTCGCTCAGGCCTGCGCCTACCATGTAATCCTGTACATCATCCTTAACATCGTCCAGTACAGACTGGCTGCCTTGGGTGATGGTCAGCTCCGGCTGATGGCTTTCGATGAAATCATAGCCATGCATACGCGCAATTTCTTCGCTGATATCGGCATCGCAGTCGATATCACGGCGCCAGGTAGGAGCGGTAATCAGCAGCTCGCCGTCCTTTGCTTCTACACCGAAGCCCAATTTGCTAAGGATAGCAACCATTTCGTCCTCAGCGATGTTTACGCCGATGCGGCCGTTAATCTTTGCTGCGGTAGTGGTGATTACCGCCGGCTTCAGCTCTTCCGGATAAGCCTCTACGATACCGCTGAAGGTTTCGCAGGCACCCATTTGCTCCAGCAAGTGAGCAGCACGGTTCAGTGCGTCATGGTCGCGGATGGTATCTACGCCACGCTCAAAACGACCGCTGGCTTCACTGCGCAAGCCCAGCGCACGGGAGGTGCGGCGAATGGAAGGACCGTGGAAGGAAGCAGCCTCCAGAATAACGTTCTTGGTTTCGTCGGTAACCTCGGTCAAAAGACCGCCCATAACACCGCCAAGACCGGCAGCCTTTTCGGCATCACCGATGGTAATCATAGCGGAGGTCAGCTCACGCTCCCTGCCGTCGAGGGTAACAAGCTTTTCGCCCTCTTCTGCACGGCGCACAATCAGAGTGTGGCCTGCAACCTTGTCGGCATCATAAGCATGCATCGGCTGGCCCAGCTCCAGCATTACATAGTTGGTTACGTCAACTACGTTGCTGATGGGGCGCACGCCGCAGGCACGCAGACGGCGCTGCATCCATTCGGGAGAAGGCATAATTTTGATATCCTTCAGCACGCGGGTAGCAAAGCGGGAGCAAAGCTCCGGTGCGTCAATTTTTACGTTTACATAATCGCTGGCCTTACCTGCAGCAGCTTCCTTAACGTCCATAGCGGGCATTTTCAGCGGGCAGCCGGTAATAGCGCTGATTTCGCGCGCCAGACCGATAATGCTGAAGCAGTCGGCACGGTTGCTGGTCAGGTCGATATCGATAACGGTATCATCCAGGCCTAAAACGGTTTTGATGTCTACGCCAATCGGAGTGTTTTCCGGCAGAATGAAGATGCCGTTTCTTTGCTCCGGCAGCAGCAGCTTGGATTCAATGCCCAGCTCATCGGCACTGCACAGCATACCGAAGGAATCAAGGCCGCGCATTTTAGCTTTTTTCAGCTTCAGGCCTTGCGGGTTGCGCTCGCTCGGAGGCAGTACGCTGCCAACTACGGCAACAGGCACAATGTCATATTGATGTACGTTTTGCGCGCCGGTAAGAATCTGCACCGGCTCGCCGCCTTGGCCGTAATCCAGCATGCAAACCCACAGGTGGTCGCTGTCCGGGTGACGATGAATTTCCATAACCTTACCGGTGATTACACCCTCCAGGCCCTTGCCCAGTTGGGTAACGGTGTCAACCTCCAGGCCGACACGGGTAATTTTATCGCACAGCTCCGCAACGGAGATGTTAATATCTACATATTGTTTTAACCATTCTAAAGATGCAAGCATGATTGATCCTCCTTATTTGAACTGACTGATGAAGCGTTGGTCGTTTTCGAAGAACAGGCGCAAATCGTCAATGCCGTATTTCAGCATAGCGATACGTTCAACGCCCAGACCAAAGGCAAAACCGGTCATTTTCTCGGGATCATAACCGCTCATGCGCAGTACGTTGGGATGTACAACACCGGCGCCAAGGATTTCCAGCCAGCCGCTGTCCTTGCATACATGGCAGCCGCCGCCCTTAGCATGGCAAATCGGGCAGGATACGTCCACTTCTACAGAAGGCTCGGTGAACGGGAAGTAGGAAGGACGCAGGCGAACCTTAACATCCTCGCCAAACATTTGCTTACAGAACAGCTCCAGAGTGCCCTTCAAATCTGCCAGGCTGATGTTTTTATCTACAACAAGGCCTTCTACCTGATGGAACATCGGGGAGTGGGTTGCGTCGTAGTCGCAGCGGTAAACGGTACCGGGGCAAATCATGCGAATCGGAGTGTTAGGCTCCTTGCTTTCCAAAGTACGCGCCTGCACGCCGGAGGTTTGGGTGCGCAGCAGATAATTTTCGGTAATATAGAAGGAATCCTGCATATCCAGTGCCGGATGATCAGGCGGCAGATTCAATGCGGTGAAGTTGTGGTATACATCCTCAATTTCCGGACCGTCACAAACATCAAAGCCCATACGCATGAAGATTTTCTTAATCTCACGCATGGTCAATGTTACGGGATGCAGATGACCGGTTTTCGGCTTGCGGCCCGGCAGAGTAATATCAACCTGCTCGTTAGCGAGCTTGTCAGCCAGCGCTTTTTTCTCCAGCATGGCAGTTGCTTCGTTGATTTTGCCTTCCAGCTCAGCCTTGATTTCGTTAACAATCTGGCCGATTTTCGGACGCTCTTCGGCAGGCAGCTTGCCCATGCCGCGCAGGATTTCGGTCATCGGGCCTTTTTTGCCCAGATATTTGACGCGCAGGTCCTTAAGCGCATCAAGAGAAGTTACGGCAGCAAGCTCTTCTAAAGCCTGTGCTTTTAATGCTTCTAATTTTTCTTTCATTGATTTCATCCTTTCTTCATTGGACTGCTTAGAAAGTATCAGATATGCGGAATAACCGCAGCAGATGATGCTTTATCAGCTGTCAGCCAAAAATAAGAAAACGCCCCTGCAAAACTGATAAGTTTACAGGGGCGAAAAAATTTCGCGGTACCACCCAAATTTGTTCCTTCATTTGCAAGCTTTAACGCAGCCTTACGCCCACCCTACGCAGCCATGCGGCCTTCAGGCAGGACACTCCCAAGGGAACTTCGGCATAATTTTGTGTGCGAAGCTTACAGCCGGCGACTTCGCTCTCTTAAACACAGCCTTAAGCCTACTTGCTTGTTCATCGTGTTATCAGGGGTCGATTCAATTTGATGTTTATTATAGCACTTTTTGAGCAAAAGATAAAGAGGGGAAAAATGATTTATTATTTTCTCCTTTCATCCAGCCTATTTGCTTTTCGTCCAAAATTGGTATATAATTGGACGAAAGTAACAAATATTGGACAAAACCGCCCCTTGAAATCAGCTTTTCATATGGCGGTTAATTTTACTCTATTTTTAATACCCTCATTTAACTCTAAAATAGCAAGTGCTTTTCCCCTTGCCTTCTTTTTGCAATTCACCGGAAAGCACCAGCTTACGCAGAGCAGCTTCAATAGAGCTGTCGCTAAGCGTAGAACAAAGCTCACGAATATCCTGCTTATTAAAGCGTCCAATTTTATTTTCACTTGCTCTACGTACCATTTCCAGCGCAGAAAGCTTAGGCTCAATGATAGTCATACGTTCTTCAAAGTCTTTATAAGCAGCAAGAATGGTCCCCAAAATATATTTTACAAATGGTATAGCATCTTCCTTACCCTCATGCCAGCCTATTTGCGAATCAGCCAACGCTTCATAATATAAATCCTTATTCTGCGCAACTTTAGCTTCCAAAGAAATATATTTTCCAACATAAAAACCACTTCTATACAAAAGTAAGGTTGTCAGCAAGCGGCTCATTCTTCCATTGCCATCATTAAAGGGATGAATGCATAAAAAATCATGAATAAAAATAGGTATAGCGATAAGCGGTTCTAGCTCCGAATTGCCTATAACCATATTATATTCTTCACAGATACGCTCAAGCGCTTCCGGTGTTTCGTAAGGAGCAAGCGGTGTAAATAAAATCTTAGTACTACCATCCGGGTAAGTAGCACTGATATAATTTTGCACGCTTTTTGTTCTTCCTGCAAGCGGGTTATTCATATGTCCATACAAAATTTTATGAAGCTGTAAAATATAGTTTTTGGAGATGGGGATAACATCGAAATTCTCATGTATTATATTTAATACATCACGATAGCCGGCAATTTCCTGCTCATCACGATTTCTCGGTGTTGTTTTCTCGTTTACAAGCTCACGTATTCTAGTGCTAGTCGTAACAATGCCCTCAATCGCATTAGACGCTTCCGTACTTTGAATTTTTGCTATTTCTACCAGCTTATTTAGCTCTTCCGGCCGTTGCTTTACAAAAAGCTCCTGTTTACCTGCCTCTTTATAAATTGCAGCTATCAAGCTCAAAATTTCTGAATCCCATTTTTGTTCTCTAATTATTGAGTAGTTAAAGCTTCTCATTCCCTTACTCCTCCTTCCATTTCCTTAAATTATACCATAAAATAAGGGAATCACCAATAGGATAAGGGAAAATCGCCCCCTGAAATCAGCTTTTCAGAGGGCGATTAATTTTTTCAGGCATTGGTCCAAATTTTGGGGTTGGGCTGTT
>NZ_GL830863.1 GCF_000188175.1 Phascolarctobacterium succinatutens YIT 12067
CTTTTGATTCCTACAGTAAACTGACGCGGCCTTTGTTTACATGGACAGTTGCCATAGATGTTCTTGTTATGATATAATATTTTATATGCGAGTGTGGCGGAACTGGCAGACGCACTAGACTTAGGATCTAGCGCCTTTCGGCGTGCAGGTTCGATTCCTGTCACTCGCACCAACCTTATAAATCAGGCTCACGTGGAATGGTCACGTGAGCTTTTTGATTATTTGCTTCAACTGTTAAACAAAAGAATGCTGTTGGATGTTTTACTGCTCACGTGGCAATAGCTGCGTGGGCTTTTTTTGTACACTGAAATCTGTAATAGTGTTTACACTAATAAGCTGTAATCAAAAAATAATATACAAATATTACACTTTTTGTTGACAAAAAACTGCTTGCTGAAATAATAAAAAAACACTGATTAGATGATGCCGGCAAGCCTGACAGATTTGTAAGAGCATCAGAGCTGTAGACATGTTATTGCAGGAGGGAAAGATATGGAGCAAATTTTATCGATTGTTGTACGTAATCAGCCTGGCGTACTGATGCGTGTAGCAGGCATGTTTTCACGCCGTGGCTTCAATATTGACAGCCTGGCGGTAGGCACGACGCAAAACCCGGAGTTCTCGCGTATGACAGTGACGATGGAAGCTGACGAGCCGACCATTATTCAGGTTACCAAACAGCTGGCGAAGCTGGTTGAGGTAGAGCGTGTCAAGGTGTTGCCTCCTAAATCCAGTGCTACCCGCAGTATGATTTTGGTTAAGGTAAAGGCCGGCAATAAGCGTCCGGAGCTGCTGCAGCTGGCGGAAGTGTTCCGTGCGCATGCCGTGGATGTAACCGGTGAGTCACTGATATTTGTTGCTACCGGCGATGAAGGCAAGCTGCGCGCTTTTGTTGATGTTATGCGTCCATATGGCGTAACCGAAATGGTACAGACCGGCCTTGTTGCTTTAGAGCGCGGAGATACGTCGCTGGCTGTGGAAAAATCACGTTTTGAATGGCCGCAGATGGATGATGGTCATGCGGCAATATAAGAGATAGATTTGCGGAAGGAAGTGAGCGTATGCAGTTAAGCGGCGCAGAGATTATGTGCAGAATACTGGCAGAAGAAGGGGTAACAACGGTTTTCGGATATCCCGGGGGTGCGATTCTCCCTTTTTATGATGCATTACGGCAAAGTACGATACAACATATATTAACGGCGCATGAGCAGGGTGCTACACATGCGGCAGACGGCTTTGCGCGTGCTTCAGGTAAGGTTGGCGTGTGTATAGCTACATCAGGTCCCGGTGCAACCAATCTGGTCACAGGTCTGGCAACGGCATTTTTAGATTCCGTACCGGTTGTGGCCATTACAGGTCAGGTAAACAGGGCGCTTATCGGCCATGACGCGTTCCAGGAGGTAGATATCACAGGTATTACAATGCCTATTACCAAGCATAATTTTTTAGTTAAAAAGCCGGAAAATCTGGCGCAGACATTGCGACTTGCCTTCCAGCTGGCGCGTGAAGGACGCCCGGGACCGGTGTTGGTAGATGTGCCGCGCGATGTGCAGACGGCACTGATAGATTTTGAGGAATCCCGTCTGGCGGAGCTGCAGCCGCTGGAGCCTGATGCTGAACGTGTGGCAGCGGCTGCAGCAGCTATCAATAAGGCAAAGCGTCCGGTAATGCTGGTCGGCGGTGGCGTTATCAATGCCAATGCAGAATATGATGCCATGCATTTGTGTGAAAAGCTGCATATTCCAGTTGTCAGCACGTTGATGGGGCTTGGTGCGATTAGTGCCTACAGACAGCTGTTTTTGGGAATGACAGGCCTGCATGGACATGAACGTGCCAATAATGCCGTTAAGGAAGCCGACCTGATTTTGGCTGTCGGCAGCCGCTTTAATGACCGCGTTACAGGCGAACGCAGCAGCTACAGTGCCAACAAGCTTATTATCCATCTTGATATTGACCCTGCCGAGGTAGATAAAAATATTGATTCGGGTATAGGCATAACCGGAGATATGGTAGCAACGCTGAATGCTTTGGAAAAGGCAGCGCAGCCGCACGATTTGAGCTCATGGTGGGATAAGATAAATTCCTGGCCGGGTATGGACGATGATTTTGGGGACGAGGAGGCGCCCCGGTTCTTTAAAGCATTGAATCCGGTGCTCAAGGACAAGGATTATATTATTACTACGGACGTAGGGCAGCATCAGATGTGGGCAGCGCAGCATTTGAAGATACAGTTTGCCCGCCAGTGGCTGACAAGCGGTGGCTTAGGTACGATGGGATTCGGCCTGCCTGCTGCGTTAGGCGCACAGCTGGCGCGTCCGCAGAGCCGTGTCATCAGCATAAGCGGTGACGGCGGCTTTAAGATGACAGGCAGCGAGCTTTTTACTATTGCCAGCAATAATGTGCCTGTTATCGCTATAGTGTTCAATAACAGCGGACTGGGAATGATACGCCAGCTGCAGACGGTGCAGTTTGCCAAACGCTTTACGGCCTGCGAGCTGCCGGGCTATGTTGATTTTGTAAAATATGCTGCTGCCTTCGGAATTGAAGGAGAGCATGCGGATACGCCGGAGGCTTTGGCTCAGGCAGTGGCCAAGGCGTGGGAATGCAGGAAGCCTTATCTTATAGAGGTTTGCATTAATCCTAAAAATATGGTACTCCCAATGGTAGCTCCGGGACTGGGAATTAATGATTTTGTAAAATTCGCTGACGATGAGATAAACTGAATTGGCTAAGATTTTGCTTAGTTACTCTTAAAACTCTTGCTGAAACAGGTTAAAAATGTTACGATAAAGGGACAGAAGAAAATATCATCTGTCCTTTTATTTTTTTATGCTTTGGAGAAGAAAATGGGAAATTTATCACAAACTTCTGCTCCGGTGTACGAGGCACTGGAGCGTTTTCGTAAAAAACGCGTTGTGCCATTTGATGTACCAGGTCATAAGCGCGGTCGTGGCAACCCGGAGCTTCGCGAGCTGCTGGGAGAAAAATGCGTAAACCTGGATGTCAATTCCATGAAGCCTCTTGATAATCTCTGCCATCCTGTTTCGGTAATCCGCGACGCAGAGGAGCTGGCAGCAGAGGCTTTCGGTGCGGCACACGCATTCTTTATGGTAGGAGGTACGACCTCGTCCGTGCAAAGCATGGTCTTGTCCTCCTGTAAGGCAGGCGATAAAATTATCCTGCCGCGCAATGTACACAAAAGTGTGATTAACGCGCTCGTACTTAATGGCGCGATTCCGGTTTATATCAATCCGCAGGTTGACAGTAAGCTGGGAATTTCTCTGGGGATGGAGATCGGCGAGGTAGCTAAGGCAATTAAGGCAAATCCCGATGCTACGGCGGTGCTCGTAAACAATCCTACTTATTATGGTATCTGTTCGGATTTGCGTTCTATCGTCAAGCTGGCGCATGAGCATAACATGCTCTGCCTGGTAGACGAGGCGCACGGTACACATTTTTATTTCGGAAAAAATATGCCTGTTAATGCGATGGCGGCCGGTGCTGACATGGCATCTGTTTCTATGCATAAATCAGGTGGCAGTCTGACGCAGAGTAGCCTTTTGCTGACAGGGCCTAATGTCAACTGGGAGTATGTAAGCCAGATTATCAATCTGACGCAGACTACCAGTGCTTCTTATCTTCTGCTTTCCAGCCTGGATATTTCACGCCGTAACCTGTATATGCGCGGTGAGGCATCCTTCGGCAAGGTGCAGGAGATGGCGGAATATGCCCGTGAGGAAATTAATTCTATCGGCGGCTTCTATGCTTACGGACGCGAGCTGAAAAACGGCAGCAGTATTTATGATTTTGATGTTACCAAGCTTTCGGTCTATACGCGTGATATCGGTCTTGCAGGCATCGAGGTTTATGACCTGTTGCGCGATGAATATGATATCCAGATTGAGTTTGGTGATATAGCCAACATTCTTGCTTATATTTCTATCGGTGACCGTATTCAGGATATTGAACGTCTTGTGGGTGCTTTGGCAGATATCAAGCGCCTGTATTCCAAGGATCCGTCGCAAATGCTCAATACCGAATATATCGCACCTAAGGTTGTTGTTTCGCCGCAGAAGGCTTTTTATGCCAAGGACGAATCTTTGCCTATACGCGAAACTGCGGGACGCATCTGCAGTGAATTTGTAATGTGCTACCCGCCGGGAATTCCTATTCTGGCGCCGGGTGAGGTTATCACCAAGGATATTATCGATTATATTATTTATGCCAAGGAAAAGGGTTGCTCCATGCAGGGACCTGAGGATCCGGATGTTAATAATATCAATGTATTAGTATAAAGGACGTGATTAAATGGAGCTATGGTTTTCTGACTATCATACAGAAGATGTGAAGCTGGATATCAAAATCGAAAAGCAGCTTTTCGGTGCGGATACGGATTTCCAAAGAATAGACGTTTTTGAATCCAAGGAATTCGGTCGCTTTATCAGCTGTGACGGTACCATAGTCTTTTCGGAAAAGGACGAATTTGTTTATGACGAAATGATTGTCCATGTGCCTATGGCAGTGCATCCGCATGTGCGCAAGGTACTGGTAATAGGCGGCGGCGACGGCGGTGTAGCGCGCGAGCTGACGCATTATGATGAAATAGAGGAAATCGACGTAGTAGAAACAGACCATGTTTTTATCGATGTCTGCCGTGACTATTTCCCGGACAACGCCTGCGGTCTTGATGACCCGCGCGTAACTGTATTCAACGCTAACGGTCTGCGCTTTTTGCGTACCAAGGTTGATGAATACGATTTGATTATCAGCGATGCTATCGATCCCTTAGGACATGCAGCGGGCCTGTTTACCAAGGAATTCTACGGTAACTGCTTCCGTGCGCTCAAGGAGGACGGCATCATGGTTTATCAGCATGGCAGCCCCTTCTACGATGAGGATGAGGAAACCTGCCGCGCCATGCACCGCAAGGCCAGCCACAGCTTTCCCATCAGCCGTGTATATCAGGCGCACATTCCGACCTGTCCTTCCGGTTACTGGCTGTTCGGCTTTGCTTCCAAGAAGTATCATCCGCTGAAGGATTTTGATGCCAAGAAGTGGCTGGAGCGCGGCATCAAGACCTGGTATTATTCCGAGCATCTGCATAAGGGAGCGTTTATGCTGCCTAAGTATGTTGAAGATATGTTGGAGGAAGAAGAAAGATAATTTATTTAATTTATGAACAGGAGATGATTTGAATTATGAGTAAATTATTAGTAATCGGCTGCGGCGGTGTTGCCGGCGTAGCTATCGCAAAATGCTGTCAAAACAGTGATGTTTTCACCGAGCTGTGTATTGCCAGCCGTACGAAGTCCAAATGTGACGCAGTTAAAGAAAAGCTGCAGCCCACGACCTCTACTGTGATTACTACAGCACAGGTTGACGCTGACAGCAAGGAACAGCTTGTGCAGCTGATTAAGGCTTACCAACCGGATGCAGTGCTGAATGTTGCTCTGCCTTATCAGGACCTGACTATTATGGATGCCTGCCTGGAATGCAAGGTTGATTACATCGATACCGCTAACTATGAGCCGGAAAACATTGACGATCCCGCATGGCGTGCAGTTTATGACAAGCGCTGCAAGGAAGAGGGCTTCTCTGCTTACTTCGATTATTCCTGGCAATGGGCTTATAAAGAAAAATTTGAGCAGGCCGGCATCATGGCTCTGCTCGGCACTGGCTTTGACCCCGGTGTTACCAGTGTATTCTCCGCTTACGCACTGAAGCATTATTTTGACGAAATCGAAACTATTGATATTCTGGACTGCAACGGCGGCGACCACGGTTATCCGTTCGCTACCAACTTCAACCCGGAAATTAACCTGCGTGAGGTTTCTGCTCCCGGCTCCTATTGGGAAAACGGCCATTGGGTAGAAATCCCTGCTATGGCTATCAAACGCGAGTATGATTTCCCTGAGGTAGGCATGAAGGATATGTATCTGCTGCACCATGAGGAAATTGAATCTCTGGCGAAGAATATTCCCGGCGTAAAACGCATCCGCTTCTTTATGACCTTCGGTCAAAGCTATCTGACACATATGAAGTGCCTGGAGAACGTTGGCATGCTGTCCACCAAGCCGATTAACTATGAAGGCAAGGAGATCGTGCCTATTCAGTTCCTCAAAGCACTGCTGCCGGATCCTGCTTCCCTCGGTCCTCGCACCGTAGGCAAAACCAACATCGGCTGTATCTTCACCGGTACCAAAGATGGCAAGAAAAAGACCATTTATATTTATAATGTCTGCGACCATCAGGAATGCTACAAAGAGGTCGGCTCTCAGGCTATCAGCTACACCACCGGCGTTCCTGCAATGATCGGTACTGCTCTGGTTATTACTAAGCAATGGCAGGGCAAAGGCGTATTCAATGTGGAAGAATTCGATCCGGATCCGTACATGGATATGCTGAATAAGTTCGGCCTGCCTTGGGTTGTTGACGAAAACCCGGCTACGGTAGAATAAGATGACGGACGCCAAGAAAACTGTAATGCCGGCATATGTTGTCGACAAGGCTGAGGGTGCTTCCCGTCTGGCTGATTTGCAGAAGAATTTGCGCGCAGAGCGTGAGGAGGCGGCGCTGAAGGCGCTGCCGACTCCCTGCTATGTGGTTGATGAGGCTAAGCTGCTGAATAATCTGCGCCTTTTGCAGCATGTGCAGTGCGAAAGCGGTGCGCATATTCTGCTGGCACAGAAATGCTTTTCTATGTTCCGCCTCTATCCGCTGATGGGTGAATATCTGGCAGGCACGACGGCAAGCGGTATTTACGAAGCGCGCCTCGGTCATGAGGAGATGGGCAAGGAGAACCATGTTTTTGCACCTGCTTTTAAGGAGCAGGATATGCAGGAGCTGGTGCAAATCTGCGACCATATTATTTTCAACAGCTTTGCGCAGTTTGAAAAGCATAAGGCTGTTTGCGCTCAGGCCGGTGTGAGCGTTGGTATCCGCGTGAACCCGGAATGCTCGACGCAGGAGGGTGAGCATGCAATTTATGATCCCTGTGCCTATGGCTCACGTTTGGGTGTAACACTGGCTAACTTCCCGCAGGTTTTACCGCCGGAAATCGAGGGCCTGCATTTCCATACGCTGTGTGAGCAGAACGCTGATGATCTGCTGACGACCTGGAAGGCCTTCGAGGCGAAGTTCAGCAAGTATTTTGCACAGCTTAAATGGCTGAATTTGGGCGGCGGTCATCATATTACGCGCAGTGATTATGATGTGGAAGCACTGATTGATTTAGTAAAATATATTCGCGCTACCTATCACGTTGAGGTATATCTGGAGCCCGGTGAGGCTGTGGCACTCAATGCCGGCTATCTTGTGAGTGAGGTGCTGGATATTGTGCATAACGGTCTGGATATTCTTATCCTTGACGCATCGGCTGCCTGTCATATGCCTGACGTGCTGGAGATGCCGTACCGTCCGACTCTGCGCGACGGCTATGAGGCTGACGAAAAGCAATATAAATACCGTTTGTCCTCTATGACTTGTCTGGCCGGTGACGTGATTGGCGATTACAGCTTTGACAAGGAAATCAAGGTTGGCGATAAGCTGATTTTTGAGGATATGGCGATTTATTCCATGGTAAAAAATAATACCTTTAACGGCATTCCGCTGCCTGATATTGTGCTGTTGCACAAGGATGGTACTACGGAGCTTGTACGCCGTTTCGGTTATGAAGATTTTAAAGGACGTTTGTCATGATGTTAGAGAAAAACTTTACTCCCGCTGCCGACGGCTTTCATATGCCCGGCGAATACGAACCGCATGATGGCTGCATTATCGTTTGGCCGCAGCGTCCGGGCTCCTGGAGCTTTGGCGCAGTTGCGGCCTGCGAAGCGTTTACGGCTGTGATTAAGGCGATTGCGGCGAGCGAAAAGGTTTATGTTATCTGCGGTGCTAAGCACTTTGCCGTAGCGCAGGAATATCTTGCAGGTGTCGCTAACGTTGAGCTGCTAGCTATGGAAACAGATGACAGCTGGGCGCGTGACATCGGTCCGACGTTTGTTGTGCGTGACGGCGCGCAGGGACGCGAGCTGCGCGGTGTAAACTGGCGCTTTAACGCCTGGGGTGGCGAGGTAGACGGCCTGTATCCCGATTATGAGCAGGACGATGCTTTTGCGGAAAAGTTTGCCGAGCATTATGGTGCTGCGCTGTATGATGCTGTTCCCTTTGTGCTGGAAGGCGGTTCTATTCACTGCGACGGCGATGGTACGGCATTGGTGACGGAGGCCTGCCTGCTGAGCGCCGGGCGTAATCCCGACCTTTCCAAAGAGCAGATTGAGCAAAAGCTTAAGACTTACCTGGGCGTGGAAAAGGTTTTGTGGATTCCGCGCGGTATTTATAACGATGAAACAAACGAGCATGTAGATAATGTCTGTGCCTTTATCCGCCCCGGTGAGGTGGTGCTGGCGTGGACAGATAATGAAGCTGATCCGCAGTATGCTTTGAGCAAGGCTAGCCTGGATGCTTTGGAGCAGCTGACGGATGCCAAGGGACGTAAAATCATCGTGCATAAGCTGCCTGTGCCTGCGGTGCCTGTGTGCATCACCGAGGACGAGGTAGCAGGCTTCGACTTTGTTGAAGGAGAGGATATGCGCGAGGCCGGTGAACGTCTGGCGGCTTCGTATGTAAACTTTTATTTCAGTAATGACAGTGTTGTAGTGCCTGCCTTTGGCGGGGAGAATGCGGCAAGCGATGCGCTGGCTGCGGAAATTCTTGCCAAGCTCTGTCCTGAGCGTAAGGTAGTGCAGATACCGGCGCGGGCAATTTTGACCGGTGGCGGCAATATTCACTGCATTACACAGCAAATTCCGAAGGGAGTGTGCTTATGAGCAAGGTAAAGGTGGCAGCAGTGCAGATGCGCTGTGCGCCGACCGTAGAAGAAAATTTACAGCACGCTGAAGCACTGGTGCGTGAAGCTGCAGCGAACGGCGCGCAGATTGTTCTGTTGCCGGAGCTGTGGGAGCGTCCGTATTTCTGCCAGCAGCGTCGCTATGATTTCTATCAGTATGCACTGCCTACGGAAGAAAATCCTGCGGTGCAGATGGGCAAGCGTTTAGCGAAGGAGCTGAATATCGTTCTGCCTATCAGTTTTTTTGAGCGTGATGTCAATGAATTATACAATTCCATCGCCTGCATTGATGCCGACGGTGAGATTTTAGGCGTTTATCGCAAAACACATATTCCTGACGATCATTTTTATCAGGAAAAATTTTACTTTAAACCGGGTAACAGCGGTTTTACGGTTTTCAATACCAAGTATGGCCGTGTCGGTATCGGTATCTGCTGGGATCAGTGGTTCCCTGAGACAGCACGCTGCCTGGCGCTGAACGGAGCAGAGCTTTTGTTCTATCCTACGGCGATTGGCTCCGAGCCTATCTTAGACTGTGACAGCATGCCGCATTGGCGCCGTGTTATGCAAGGTCATAGTGCAGCTAACCTGATGCCTGTGGTAGCAGCAAACCGCATTGGTCTGGAAACTGTGGAGCCCTGCGAAGGCAATGCAGGCCAACAGTCCTCCTTGCTGTTCTACGGCTCTTCCTTCATGACCGACGGTACCGGTGCGCTTGTGCAGGATGCATCGCGTGATCAGGAAGAAATTCTTTATGCGGAGTATGATTTGGCAGCCTTGTCTGAGGACAGACTGAGCTGGGGACTGTTCCGTGACCGCAGACCGGAATGCTATGGTAAGATTGCCGGTAAGTAAATATTGAAGCTATAATAAAAAATCACAATCGGCTATATGTGTAACCGGTTGTGATTTTTGTTTTATCCGATATTGAGCTCGTGCTTGAGAGCATCCTGTAAAATTTTGGAGAAGTTCAGCTTTTTGGCAATCGCCGCATCATTTAACCATTTAGGGATGGTGAGAGTTTTTTTGACTGCTTTGGTAAAGTGCTCTTTGGCATATGCTTCTACATCAACACTTACTATATTAACAAAGGCTTCTGCGTAATCGTTATATTCTTCGTTAACGTCAATAGTGTTTAATTCAGATGGTTCCGGAACAGCTTCATTGCTGAGCTTTGCTTCGTAAAGAAAGCCTGCAAGGCAGTCTGTTGCCATTTTCATAGCATCTTGTAAATCCGTACCACAGGTTGCCAGATGGTTAAGGTCTGGAAAAATTACGGTGTATCGTCCGTCTTTTTCTTTATAAAAGCACGCAGGATACATTGATAACATAAAATCACCCTTTCTGAAAATCTAAACCGGCTTGTTTGAAAATAGCTTTAACTGTGCCTATGGGAATATCTCCCTTATGGTTAGGAACAGTTACTTTATTAGGTTGGCGTGGATGTACGTAATAAAAGTGGGAGCCTCTGGTAGAATATAATGTCCAACCGGCTTTTTTCAGTAGCTTTTCCAGTTCTTTAAATTTCATGATATTGCTCCTTTCATAATTGTATCATTTAACACGTATAAAAACAATACGTATTGGTGATGCTATTAAAAAAGGAGTATTGCAGTTGGTACTACAATACTCCTAAGAGAACGACAACAGTATTAAATTTGTATGTTAGACTTATTATATCATAGAAAATATGGTTAGAGGTATATTCGCAAAAATTTCATAAGATGTTTGGATTAATGATGATAAAATTTTGACTATCTCATCCTCCTACTTTGTCATCAGGCAGATACATAATGGTTATGCTGTAAATAATGATAGTGCAGACTGCCAGACAGATAGCTATTATTGTGAACAGCTTCAGCCAGGGAATTTCCTGCTGCAGATACTTGCGGCAGTAGCGCCAGAAGCAGGTGATGGTGAAGATGTTGAAGATGCTGCCTAAAATAAGCATAGTCCAGACGCTTTTGGCGAGCGGCAGATAGGACAGGCTGAGGTTGATCGCTGCGAGCACAGGCATGGCAGTCATGGTGTTGTAGATTTTGCCGTCTGCTATGGCAAAGCTGGCGGTGAGAACAACGCTGCCTAAAATCAGCGGCAACAGTGAGGCGCAAAGCAGCTGTGTGTTGCCGGGATTATATTGCTGCAGCCTGCTGCGCCAGAGAAAGCGCCCGAAGAGCTTGTAGAGGATTAATGCATAAAGTATTAGCAGAATGCCGCTGGCAAGGGTATCCATACCGCCGAAGCCGATGACAGCAACAAGAAAATGTATTATAAAAAAGCCCATGGCAGCCAGCAGGAAGAAGAGCTGATTATAGAACCAGTACCAAAAGGCCAGTATCAGAAAAGTACGCATGGCAGAACCTCCTCACATAATGTATTAAGCAATTTTATTGGTCACTTTTATTATAATATGATTGAGAGGAAAATGCTATGCTTTTGCCTCTTTGGGTAAAATTAGCTTGAAATTTTGCTGAGAATATAAAAAGTCCGATTCGTCTGTGATGACAAATCGGACTTTTTTATGTGGCTAATTTTTTAGGCTTATACAATTATTCCTCAAAGTAGTTGTTGGCTTTATCATAAAGCGCAGCAACATCCTTGGAAGGACCGCCGCTGAGCAGGGAAACAATGACACCTGCTACAAGGCTGGCAAAAAAGCCGGGGATAATTTCGTAGATGCCGGTGGAGGCTGCCATAGTCAGGTACCAGCCGATATCGACAACAGCACCGACGATGATGCAGGCTACCGCACCCTGGAAGGTGAAGCCGCGCCAGAAAAGGCTGAGCATGATAGCAGAACCGAAGGCTGCACCGAATACGCCCCAGGCGTTGGCAACCAGCTCCATAATGCTGCCTGCACGCGGAGAATCGGCAATAAGCAGAGCTACGAAGGAGATAACGAGTACAACGATACGTCCTGCCCAAAGCATTTCCTTGTCACCGGATTGGTATTTACGGATTACAGGTTTATAAACGTCGCTGGCAAAGGCAGAAGCGGAAGCGAGCAGCTGACTGGAAGCAGTACTCATGGAAGCTGCCAATACGCCGGAAAGCAGGATACCGCTCATCAGAGCCGGGAAAATGCTGCGAACCATGGCGATGAATACCAGAGAGTTTTGATTGATGTTCTCATCCATGCCCAGATACATACGGCCGACAACGCCTACCATGGTAGCGAAGAAGCAGATGAGGGCGGTCCAGCTGATAGCGATAACAGCGGATTTCTTCATTTCCTTCTGGGATTTGAGGGACATGAAGCGGATGATGATATGCGGCATACCGAAGTAGCCAAGGCCCCAGCCGAAGCCGGAGATAATATCAGAGGTTTTGGCAACCGGATTCCAGTAATCGGGCGGAATGCCGGCAACAGCCTGCGGATTGATTAAGGACACTGCGAAGATAGGTGCAATCAGCAGAGAACCGAGAATCATCAGGCCTTGATAGAAGTCAGTCCAGCAAACAGCGGAGAAGCCGCCTAAGAAGGTGTAGCCGATGATGATGAAGGCTGCCACATACATGGTGTAGGTCTGATCAATGCCGATAACGGTGTTGAACAGAGTACCGCAAGCCTTGATGCTTGATGCGGAATAAATAGTGTAGGCAATAAGGAAAACGATTGCACAGATTACCTGCAGCACATGGGACTTAGATAAAAAGCGGTTGCTGAGGTACTGCGGAATAGTGATGGCATCGTTTGCCACGATAGAAAAACGGCGCAGGCGCGGTGCTTGGAAAATCCAGCTTAAGGAATAGCCGGTGAGCAGGCCGATACTGATCCAGGCCTGACCGAGACCAAGAGCATAGATAGATGTCGGCAAGCCCATGAGCACCCAGGCGCTCATATCAGAAGCACCGGCAGAAAGAGCGGTTACCCACGGTCCCATCTGACGGCCGCCGAGGAAGTAGGTCTTTTCACCACCCTGACGATTTTTATAGAAGAACCAGATACCGATTGACAGCATGAATAGCAGGTAGACGATGAAGACTACCATTTCCGTATAATTCACAAACACCCCTCCAAAATTTAAGAATAGATAATGCTATTATACACTTAAACTTTAGGCTACTGCAAGTAAATAATAAAAATAAAATGCTTAATATGCAACGGACAGTGTTTTGAGGACTAATCCGAACACTGCTTGCTGCTGACTAAGCACTGAAAATTTACCATGTGAAATATGTATAAGCTGTAAAGAGAGTCAGAATGATGATTTCGCAAAGCAGAACCGGCTTAAGCGTTTTAAAAAAGTTGGCTTTGAAATAATCGACGGTGATAACAAGGCACATATGCGTCGGTGTGAGCATCTGACCGGCAATACCGAAGGCCATGGCAACGCCGGCCAGGTTCAGGCTGCCTGTCTGCATAGCGGCAACGATAGGCATAACGATAGCCACATGTCCCTGTGACATGCCGGTGAGCACGCCGATGATGAAGCTGACGCAGGCGATGATAACAGGCACCGGCAGCGGAGAGCTTTGGAAGGCTGCGACGATTTCCTGCAGCACGTGGGTGACGGTCAATATCTGAATGAAGTAGAGGATGCACAGCACATTGAGGAACATTTTGATGTCCAGAGCGCCGATAACAACATCCTTGAGGCCAACCTCGCGATTAGTAAAGCGAAGTACCAGAAACAGGCAGGCTGTGACCAGGCCCATGCCGGCGGAGGCGTTCAAGCCGCAGAATACTACGAGAATAAAGGTGATAATGACAGGCGAAAGCGCCAGCCATAAATACTGCGTACCCTGACTGTCATTGGCAATAGTTTCGGTACGGCTGTTTGCCGCTTTGATGGGGCGGATGAGGACAAACCAGCCTGCGGAGAAGGCCAGTACGGTTAGCCAGGCCAGATGCAGAATGAATTCACCGTAGCTGACGCCGGCGATGTTGCAGGCCATAATCATACCGGGAATAATCGGGCTGGAAAATTCAAAGATATGGCGGAACCAGAAATTGATGGCAGCTTTATGCTCCTGTTCGATAGGCAGATTTTTGCTGGCTTCCTCTACAATAGGAGCCGAGAAGCGTGCGCCACCAAGTGACGGCAGCAGGCCTAAGAAGGCAGGCATCACGGCCAGGGTTACCTTAGCGCTGGAAAAGATGCGCTGCAGCGCCTGCACCATACCTGCCAATGCACCGCTGGTGCGCAGCTCGATTTCCAGGCACATGACAAAATAAAGGGCAAAAAGAATATCATAGGTGCGCGGCATTGTTAATGTTTCGCGTAATGCCTGTACCAGATACGGCAGCTCCGGTGCTTTCATCAGCCAGATAAAAATACCGCTGGTGAGCATACAGGGGCCGATGGGGATGTGACGCCTCAGCATGAGGATGATCATGAGCATGGCGATTGTAAGCAGAAGAAATATGTTCATAAACAGGTTTTCCTTTCGGTTGCGTAATTGTTGGCAAGTACCAAGTAATTGCTGATGATGTTTATTTATTATACACCCTGCCACAAAAAAATCATAATAAAACTGTAAAAAATCTTAGTATGGGATGCAAATAATGCTATAATGTAAGCAGAGATACAGAAACGGAGGTCAGATTATGCAGATAGAAAGATTAAGACTGAAGAATTTCCGTTGTTACGATGAGCTTGATATTGCTTTTGAACCTAAGCTGACAGTTATTGTAGGCGAAAACGGCAAGGGCAAGACGGCGATTTTTGATGCGCTGGCAATTGCTCTGGAGCCCTATCTGCGCAGCTTTGATGCCAGTGGCCGGCAAATTACTCCCCAGGATGTGCGGCGTGTGCCTGTTTATAAAAAGGATATGCGTCATATTGATGGTATGGAATGCCATTATCCGGTAGAAATTAAGCTGGAGGGTGAGGTTTACGGCAAAAAGCTTACCTGTAACCGCCGCCTGCTGGAGGGAAATGTGCCTGAGGATGATGCTGATGAGCTGTGCGAACGTGGCTGTGCATTGGCGCACGATGCCAAGGAGAACGGCAACAGGCTGTTGCCGGTGCTGGCCTATTACGGTACTCAGCGCATTTGGGTAGACAGCAAGCTGATGACAAATTTTCATAAATCGCTGATGGAACGCAATGTAGGCTACGAGGAATGCCTGGAGCCGTCTTCTTCCTACAGCACCTTCGGGAAATGGTTTGAGTATGTCACCAAGTGTGCGCAGTCAGAGCAGCAGTACAGCGCAGAGGTGAAGCGCAATGTGATGCTGAAGAATGCGATTCAGAACGCTGTCGACGTGTGTCTGGAAAGTACCGGCCTGCGTGATTTGTATTATAATTACCGCCTGAAATGCTTTGTTGTCAGTCATCCCGATATGGGTGAAATGGTGGTAGATGAATTGAGCGACGGCTTTCGCAGTATTATCAGCATGGTGGCTGACCTGGCCTATCGCATGGCGCGTCTGAATCCGCAGCTGCGTGAGGATGCGGTAACCAAGACTCCGGGGCTTGTATTGATTGATGAGGTAGAAATGCATCTGCACCCGCTGTGGCAGCAGACGGTACTGCTGGATTTACAGAAAACCTTCCCGATGGTACAGTTTGTAGTGACTACGCATAGTGCGCAGGTGCTTAGCAGCGTGCCGGCCGAGAGCATACGCGTATTGGCCTGGAGCAAGCAGTTCGAAGGCGTGCGCCACGTAGATTTTTCCTTGGGCGCCAACAGCTATCAGCTGCTGCAGGATATTCAGAATGTGAGCCCACGTCCGCAAGCTCTGCCGATTGTGCAGGATTTAAAGCGTTATCTGCAGCTGGTGAGCGAGGATGCCTGGGATACGCCGGAAGCGCTGGAACTGCGCAAAAAGCTGGATAAATGGTCCAATGGCAAGGAGCCTGCTCTGCTGCGTGCGGATATGGATATCCGTATGCGTCAGTTCCGCAGGAGGCGCTCATGAAACGTGTTTATAAAAGCAAGGAAGAACCTGAGCTTCTCAGGCAGTACAGGCTGCATAATCCCGAGGAAACCTGGGAGCATTTCCGCCGTCGCTGCCGCAGGGGCTATAAACAGGTGCGGGAAGCAATTTTGCGTGACCAGCACGGCCTTTGCGCCTATTGTGAGGTAGGCATTAAGCTGGCGGAGGAGGAAGGCGAGGTTGACGACTTCCGCGTGGAGCATTTTTATCCGAAAAATGCTACGCAGGAGCATGGGCACAACTATCATCTGGATTGGCGCAATCTGTTGGGCGTGTGCCACGGCGGCAGTCAGCCTTATGTGCCTGACCCCGAGTGGCGCTATTCAAGCCAGAAGCGTGACCGCAGCTGCGATGTGCCTAAGGGTGGGCGTGAAATTACAAACTATATCCTCAATCCGCTGAAGATTCCCGGCAAAATCCGTCTGTTCCGTTATGCGGAGCATAGCGGGCGGATGTACGTAGACGAAGATACCTGCCCCAAAGATTTGCAGGGTAAGGCGCGCAGCACTATCCGCGAGCTGAACTTGAACGCGCCGCGGCTGATGCGCATGCGTCGTGAGGTAATCCATACGCTGGAGGACCAGATAAGTGATGAGCTTAGTAAGGGCCGTGAGCTGGATGAAGTTTTGGAAATGTTGGCAACCATCTGTCTGGTGCCTGACTATAATGGCGTGACGCTGCCGTTCTTTTCCGTTATCCGTTGGTATCTGGGCGAGGCAGCGGAAGAAGTTATCCGTGCGAGCGGTGCTAAGCTGTAGCGTTCAAATCCTGTCTGCGATGCAGGCAGGATTTTTTTGTTGGATGAAGAATAATATAAAATGGTTCTTGAACAATGAAATTTTGCTAAATACACTATAAAAAAGGAGAATAGACAAATGCAAGTTACGAACAAGGCTTTTAAGGCCTACGATGTACGCGGCGTTTACCCCACAGAAGTTAACGAGGAAATGGCTTACCGTATGGGACGAATTTTTTCGGCAATGTTCGCTGCGGAAACTGTTGTTGTCGGACATGATATCCGCTTGAGCGGCAGAGCACTGGTGGATGCGCTGACGGAGGGACTGCGCCATGGCGGCACCAGGGTTATTGATATCGGCCAATGCGGTACGGAAATGATTTATTTTGCTACCGCTCATCTGAAAGCAGACGGCGGTATTATGGTTACTGCCAGCCATAATCCCAAGGAATATAACGGCATGAAGCTGGTACGCCGTGATGCACGTCCTGTTTCCAGCGATACCGGTCTGAAGGAAATCGGTGAGATGGTTGCTACAACCAAAGAGTTCGTGCATAAGGTAGTAGCAGGCAAAACTATGGGTGCTTTGGAGCATATGGATATTATGCCTGCCTATATCGAGCATTTGCTGACCTATGTTGATACAAGCGTGCTCAAGCCGATGAAAATTGTTGCTAACCCCGGCAATGGCGGTGCCGGTCCTATTTTGAAGGAGCTGGCGAAGCATCTGCCGTTTGAATTTATCACGTTGAACGAAACTCCTGACGGTACCTTCCCGAACGGTGTGCCCAACCCGTTGCTGCTGCCCAACCGTGAAGCTACGGCTAAGGTTGTACGTGAGAGCGGTGCGGATCTTGGTATTGCCTGGGATGGCGACTTCGACCGCTGCTTCCTCTTTGACGAGAAGGCAGATTTTATCGAGGGCTATTATATTGTCGGCCTGCTGGCGGAGGTTTTCCTGCACAAGGAGCCGGGTGCAAAGATTATGTTCGACCCGCGCCTTACCTGGAACACCGAAGCTATTTTGCAGCGTGACGGCGGTGTGCCTGTACGCTGCAAGAGCGGTCATGCCTTTATGAAGGAATGCATGCGCAACAATGACGTGCTGTACGGCGGCGAAATGAGCGCGCATCATTATTTCCGCGATTTCTCCTGCTGCGACAGCGGCATGATTCCCTGGCTGCTGGTTACCGAGCTGATGTGCCGCAGCGGCAAAAAGCTTAGCGAGCTGGTAGGCGAGCGCGTTGCTATGTATCCCTGCAGCGGCGAAATCAACCGCAAGGTGGCAGATTCCGCAGCAGTGCTGGCTGAGTTGGGCAAAAAATATGCTGACGGCGAGCAGGACCATCTGGACGGCCTGAGCGTTGCCTATGACAACTGGCGCTTTAATGTGCGTGTATCCAATACGGAGCCTGTAATGCGCTTGAACGTAGAAACTAAGAGTGACAAGGAGCTGCTGGCGGCTAAGACTGCAGAGCTTTTGGAAGTTATCGGCGGCGAGGAAGCCTGATTTTAGATGCTTCCCGTAAAGCATCGCTTGCTGAGTCACCGCGATTTATAAATTGAGTCTATACAAGGAGATAAGATAAAATGTTTAAACCTGTACGTAAAGCCGTTATTCCGGCAGCAGGCCTGGGAACACGCTTCCTACCTGCTACCAAAGCAACTCCGAAGGAGATGCTGCCTATTGTTGATAAACCGACCATCCAATATATTATCGAAGAGGCTCTTGCTTCCGGCATTGAGGACATCCTAATTATTACCGGCCGCAGCAAGCGTGCCATCGAGGATCATTTCGACCGCAGCATCGAGCTTGAGCTGAACCTGGAGGCCAGCGGCAAAACCAAGGAGCTGGAGCTGGTACGCAAAATTTCCGATATTCGCATTCATTATATCCGCCAAAAGGAACCGCGCGGACTTGGTCATGCTATTTTGTGCGCTAAGCATTTTGTTGGCGATGAGCCCTTTGCCGTACTGCTGGGCGATGATGTTGTTGACAGCCGGGTGCCTGCACTGAAGCAGCTAATTGATGTTTACGATAAAACCGGTGCCAGTGTTTTAGGTGTGCAGGAGGTGCCGCAGGAGAAGGTTTCTGCCTATGGCATTGTTGCCGGTGAACCGACTGATGAAGCACGTACCGTTAAGGTAAACGATATGGTAGAAAAGCCTGCAGTAGAAGAAGCACCCTCTCGTCTGGCGGTTTTGGGCCGTTATGTAATTACACCGGAAATTTTCCCGATTCTGGAGCAAACTCAGCCCGGCCGTGGTAATGAAATCCAGCTGACCGATGCGCTTAAGGTATTGGCTAAGGAGCAGCCGATGTATGCTTATGACTTTGTAGGCCGTCGTTATGACGTGGGCGATAAGCAGGGCTTCTTGGAGGCAACTGTAGAAATGGCGCTGAAGTGTCCTGAGCTGCGTGACAAGTTCCTGACTTATCTGCAGGGAATCGTTACAAAGGAGAGCAAATAATTAATGAATATCCTTGTTACCGGCGGAGCAGGTTATATTGGCTCCCATGTAGTGGAGGAGCTGCAAAAGAGCGGCTTTACTCCTATTGTTTATGATAATTTTTCTACCGGCCATGAGGCGGCAGTGCCTGACGAAGTACAGCTGGTAGAGGGCGATATCCATGATGTGCGTTTTGCCAAGCACATTATGGAGCAGTTTAAAATTGATGCGGTGATTCATTTTGCTGCCAGCAGTCTGGTTGGCGAATCTATGACCGACCCGGCGAAATATTATTTTAATAATGTTGAAGGCAGCCTGCATCTTTTAGAGGCTATGCGTGGTGCCGGTGTGGACCGAATGGTATTTTCTTCTACCGCAGCTGTTTACGGTGAGCCGGAAGCAGTACCTATTACCGAGGACAGCCGTCTGGCACCGACCAATGTTTACGGCCGTACCAAGCTGGCGATTGAAGGCATGCTGGCAGATTATGACCATGCCTACGATATGCGTTATGTGGCTTTGCGTTATTTTAACGCTGCCGGTGCTTCTCCGACGCGCGATATCGGCGAGGACCACAGTCCGGAAAGCCATCTGATTCCGCTGATTCTGAAAACGGCGCAGGGCGTGCGCAAGCAGGTTTCTATCTTCGGTACCGATTATCCGACGGCTGACGGTACCTGTGTGCGTGATTATATTCATGTCTGCGATTTGGCGAAGGCGCATGTGCTGGCACTCAAACATCTTTTGAGCGGTGGCAGCAGCCGTGTGTATAATCTGGGCAGTGAAAACGGCTTTAGCGTACGCCAGATGATTGACAGCGCCAAAAAGGTTACCGGCGTTGACTTCCCCGTTGTGGAGGAGGAGCGTCGTGCCGGTGATCCCGCAGTGCTCATTGCTTCTTCGGCAAAAATCCGTGAGGAGCTTGGCTGGGAGCCGCAGCACAGCAGTGTAGATGAGGTTATCAGCACCGCGTGGAAGTGGCATAAGGGCCATCCGCATGGCTATTGCGGCTAAAAGTAAATAAGTGCATACTAAAAAACCGGTTTCCCAGGCTTTTAAGCTGATAGGGAAACCGGTTTTGTTATGTGCTGAGAAAGCTTTTCTTAACAATAACTGTCTAAGCTAAGCAATAACATTGCATAGCAGTCTGCTTATTTGCGTTTGTTGAGGAATTTGCCGATGTCGAAATGCTTGCCAGCCAGCAGGCAGTCGATACGTGCGGTAACTACATCGTTATTGCTGAGCTGACGCGCTTTAATCAGCGAGCGGCGGATGGCAGGCGTGATAAATTCCTGTCCCCAGTCATCGACGATACCGCAGGCAATGCCGCGCGGCAAATCGAAGATGGATTCCAGGGCAGCGCAGATAATAGCATCGCTTTCACCCGGATGTGTGTTGAGATAACGCAGCGGTACCAGCAGGTCGTTTTGTTCTACGCAGTAGCGGGGCAGGTCTGCTTCGATTTGACGCAGCACGCGTTCGGAGCGCTGCTCGCCTTCGTAGGAAAGCAGGTACGGGAACAGCGGTGTTTCGTCCAGATGTGCCAACCAAAAATCGAAAAGCCGCGGCCAAATGTCTATATCCAGCTCCACTGCCAGGTTGCACAGCTGATAATCAAGCTTATTGTCCTTGATTAAATCGCTGTCAATTTCAGGCTGCCAGTCCTTGCGGTAGATGATTTTTTCGCAGGCGGCAATCTGCTCATGGCATTGGTTAAGCGTGAGCTGCCTATGGTTCTGCTCATCGCAAAGCTGCTGCAGCGCCGTAACGTAGCTGATTAAATCAAGTACATCCTCCGGTTTGCTGACATGTGCTTCGGCCTGCGCAAGCAGGCAGGTAAGCAGCTTGTTCAGATGGATATCGCTGATGTTGAACTGCTCTTCGATTACCTCTGCCGGGAAATGGTTGAGCATAATCAGATAATTGCCCACGATGATGACAGCGCTTTTATACTGTGCGTAGTTAAGCGGATGTGCCAGCTGTTCCTCTAAATGTGTTTCTCTGATGAATTTGACGGACAACGGCGGATATTCTACGTCGATATCGGGGCCGTTCTGCAGCAGCCAGAGGCGTTCCTCCTCATCACGGCAGTGGCAGTCGGTAATGCTGAAAACCTTGCCCCAGCCACTGGTGCAGCGGATAAGCTCCCAGATAGCGTTTTGCGGGTTGAATTTTGTTACGCGGCAGGAATATAAAAAGGCGAAGGTAAATTCCTCGCAGTGTGCTATGCGCAGCAAATCCTGCCACAGCTCCGGCTCCTGCTGACAAATTTTTTCCATGCCGTACATGCCGAAAAGCAGCATGGCGAATTTAACATGCTCACGTCCGTCGGCGTTATAGAAAAAGCGTCGCGCCAGGTCGAAGGCAACACTGTTGATATCATTCTGGTCTAAAGCTTCGATAAAGGGGTCGCAATATTCCGCAAAGGCCATGCCCTTCAGTTCATTGTACAGTTTGCTGCGCTGCTGGGTGGTAGGCTCGTTCAGATAGGCCTGCAGCAGCTTGAGCAGTATGCTGGCGGATTTGGGATTGGGCAGGTTGCCCATTGTATAGTGAAAGGCATCCTCGGAGCCAAGGGGACGTGGAATGGTGGCGTAGCGGTCATCGCACAGATTGGTAGCAGTAAAGCGGCCATGCTCGTCCAGATAGCTGTTTACATATTGATAGATTGTCTGCTTCATGTGCTCACCTCGTAATAAAAATATGTATTGCAGCAAATAATGCTGTTTTAAAAAAGCAAAGAGTAACTATATCATAACATAGAGGAAAAATAATGACCAGCAAAAAAAGTAAGGCTGCCGTAGCAGCGGAAATCCGCCACGGCAGCAGCCTTAAGTTTAAGCGTATGCAATTTACATTTGAGTTTTTATTTCCAGGAGGCAGTCGCCGCTTTCTACGCGTTCGCCTGCAGCTACATGGATAGCGCTGACGATACCGGAAATCGGTGCCGAAAGCGTGGTTTCCATCTTCATAGCTTCGGTAACAATCAGCGGAGTGCCCTTGGTAACGGACTGGCCCTTTTCTACCAGCACCTTGACAACGGAGCCGGAAAGGGAAGCGCCGATTTCGCCCATGTTGCCCTTTTCTGCTTTCTTTCGGGTAACAGTGGTGGTCTTGGCGTTGCGGTCCTTGATTTCGATTTCACGCGGCAGGCCGTTGAATTCGAAGAAGACGGTGCGCATACCGGCAGCGTTGGCTTCGGATATGTGGTCCAGCTTGATAACGAGCACTTTGCCCTGTTCAATTTCAACCTTGATAACCTCGCCCGGAGTCATGCCGAAGAAGAAGGTAGGAGTATCGAGAACGGATACATCGCCGAATTGGTTGTAACGGTTTACCCAGTCGGTGAATACCTTAGGATAGAGGCAGTAAGCGCTCACTGCTTCGTCCGTAGTAGGTGCTTCAAGCTCTTTGAGCTTAGCGCGTACATCCTCAAAATCTACCGGAGGCAGTACAGCGCCAGGACGCTCGCTGATAGGTGCGCGTCCTTTGAGCACCAGCTTCTGCAGCTTTTCGGGAAACCCTTGGTACGGAGTGCCGATGCGTCCTTCGAAGAATTCCACAACGGAGGCCGGGAAGTCCAGAATATCGCCCTTAGCATATACATCTTCTTCCGTCAGGTCGTTCTGCACCATGAAGAGTGCCATGTCACCGACAACCTTGGAGGATGGAGTAACCTTGATTAAATCGCCGAACATCATGGATACGCGGTGATACATATCCTTGATTTCCTCCCAACGATGGATGAGGCCCAGAGCTTGTGCCTGCTGTTTGAGGTTGGTATATTGTCCGCCGGGCATTTCGTGTACGTAAACCTCGGGGTTGGGGAAGTTTTCGGTTCTGTCGGCTGCCTTGTAGTAGGGACGCACGGTTTCCCAATAACGGGACAGCTCGTTCATAGCGTCTACGTCAAGACGCGGTTGACGCGGATGACCGCTGAGTGCGTAGTACAGGCTGCTGCCGCTGGGTTGGGAGGTACCGTTGCTCATGGCGCTCATAGCAGTATCTACGATATCAACGCCGGCATCAATAGCACGCGCGTAGGTGTAGATAGCGTTGCCGCTGCCTTCATGGGTGTGCAGATGGATAGGTACGTTGACGTAGGATTTGAGGCTGCTTACCAGGCGGTAAGCTGCTTCCGGCTTCAACAGGCCTGCCATATCCTTGATGGCGATAATGTTGGCGCCGGCTTTTTCCAGCTCCTTAGCCATATTGATGTAGTAATGTAAATCGTATTTATCGCGGTTGGGGTCGAGAATATCGCCGGTGTAGCACAGTGCTGCCTCTGCTACCTTGCCGCATTCGCGGACGGTGTCAATCGACAGGCGCATATTGTCCAGACCGTTGAGGCTGTCGAAGATACGGAAAACGTCGATACCGTTTTTGGCTGCCAGCTTAATGAACTGCTTAACAACATTATCCGGATAGCTGGTGTAGCCTACGGCGTTGGCACCGCGCAGCAGCATCTGGAAGAGAATGTTCGGTGCAGCCTGACGGAACTGTGCCAGACGCTGCCAGGGGCTTTCGTCGAGGAAGCGATAGGCTACGTCGAAGGTAGCGCCGCCCCAGCATTCAAAGGAGAAAAGTCCGGGCAGCTTGCCGGCGGTGTCACGCATAACGCGCAGCATATCGGCAGTACGCAGACGGGTGGCGAAGAGGGACTGATGCGCATCACGGAAGGTGGTGTCTGTGAGCAGAATCTCCTGCTGTGCCAGTACCCATTCAGCAAGACCTTCAGGTCCGCGGGTATCGAGAACGTGCTTAGCACCCAGCGCCAGAATGCCATTGTAGGGCTTGGGCATATTCAGCGGAGCAAAGTCAGGCTTCGGCTGTACGCCGACGTTAGAGTAACCGTTGACGGTGATATCGGCAATGTAGTTCAGCAGCTTGTTGCCGCGGTCCAAGGTTTTTTGGAAGACAAACAGCTCCGGTGTATTATCAACAAAGTCGGTAGTATAATCGCCCTTGATGAAGTGCGGGTTCTGCAGTACGTTTTCCAAAAACTGGATATTGGTTTTGACGCCGCGGATACGGAATTCTTTCAAGCAGCGCAGCATCTTGGTAATTGCAATCTGGTGAGTGAGGCCCCAGGTGGTAGCCTTAACCAGCAGAGAATCGTAGTACGGAGTGATGACGGAGCCGGTGAAGGCGTTGCCGCCGTCTAGACGGATGCCGAAGCCGCCGCCGCTGCGGTAGGTAATCAGCTTGCCTGTATCGGGCATAAAGTTATTGGACGGGTCCTCTGTGGTAATACGGCATTGGATAGCGTGGCCGATGGTTGTCAGCTCATCCTGCTGCGGCAGGGCGATTTCCGGGCCGTGCAGGTTGTACCCCTCAGCAATTTTGATTTGTGTTTGCACAATGTCGATACCGGTAATCTGCTCGGTAACGGTGTGTTCAACCTGAATGCGGGGGTTAACCTCGATGAAGTAGAACTTGCCGTCGGGAGTAGCCAAAAATTCTACGGTGCCGGCGCTGATGTAGTCAACATTTTTCATCAGCTTGACAGCAGCCTCGCAGATAGCTTTGCGCTGTTCTATAGGCAGGGCGAAGGCCGGAGCAATTTCAACCAGCTTCTGGTGGCGGCGCTGTACGGAGCAGTCGCGCTCGAACAGATGCATTAAATTGCCGTGGGTATCGCCGATAATCTGTACTTCAATGTGTTTCGGATTTTGCAGATATTTTTCCAGATATATTTCATCATTGCCAAAGGCTTTTTTAGCTTCGCTTTTAGCCATGTCGTAGGCAGTTATGGCTTCTTCGGCGCTGTGAACAACGCGCATACCGCGGCCGCCGCCGCCGTTGACTGCTTTAATGATGATAGGATAACCGCATTTTTCGCCAAAGGCCAGTACCTCATCGAGGCTGTTTACTGTACCCTTGCTGCCGGGAATCATGGGGATGCCTGCCAGCTCGGCTTGCTTACGGGCGTTGATTTTGTCGCCGAACATTACCAGGTGTTCCAGACGCGGGCCGATGAAAATCAGGCCTTCCTCAGCACAGCGGCGTGCTAAATTACTGTTTTCGGATAAAAAGCCATAACCGGGATGGATGGCATCTACGTCATGCTCCTTGGCTACGCGCAGAATGTCTTCGATATCAAGATAAGCGTCGGTCGGACTTTTGCCTTCGCCTACCATGTAGGCCTCGTCGGCTTTATTGCGATGCAGGGACAGGGTGTCCTCCTTGGAATATATAGCAACAGTACGGATTCCTAATTCGTTGCAGGCGCGGAAAACGCGGATAGCGATTTCGCCGCGGTTAGCAACTAAAACTGTATTAATTTTAGGCATAAGTTTGACCTCCTTAGATAGTTACAAGCTAATTGTATAGAAAATGACATGTAAATTCAAGGGATAGGACGCATGTATACAAGTATTCTTGCAGGGGACGGGGAGAGTGTGATTTTTTAACACTTTTTGTGTTGACGATACAATCAGCTTCACATTTTTTTCGTTTGTTTATTGCTATAAATAGGTATACAATAATACTTATAAAGCATAGCGAGGAGATGAAATGATGAACGATAACAATGATAAAAAACGGCCATTGACGTATTATTATATGCTGATGCTGGTTTTGATTCTGGTATTCAATTCCGTAATCATGCCAATGTTCTTTAACCCGAAAATGAAGGAGGTTTCCTATAATAATTTTCTTCAGATGGTGGATGAAGGCAAGGTATCTAAGGTAGAAATTACCGATAAGCGTCTGGCTGCGGTTGATAAGAACAACGAAAAAGAAATTTACGTTACAGGCAGAGTGGAAGACCCGGAGCTGGCTAACCGTCTGATGAAGAGTAAGGTAGAATTTACGCAGGTTGTGCCTAAGGAACAAAGTCCTCTGGTAACCTTTTTCACCAATTGGGTACTGCCGATTCTGATTTTCTTTGGCCTGGGACAGTTATTTATGTACTTCATGGGCAAGCGCATGGGCGGCAACGCCATGAGCTTCGGCAAGAGCAATGCCAAGGTCTATGTGGAAGCGCAGACAGGCAAAAGCTTTGCCGATGTAGCAGGTCAGGACGAGGCTAAGGAAGCACTGATGGAGCTGGTGGATTTTCTGCATAATCCAGGCAAGTACAAGGATATCGGTGCTAACATGCCGAAGGGTGCATTGCTGGTAGGCCCTCCCGGTACGGGTAAAACCTTGCTGGCGCGTGCGGTAGCAGGTGAAGCCAAGGTGCCGTTCTTCAGCATCAGCGGCAGTGAATTTGTAGAAATGTTCGTTGGCATGGGCGCTGCCCGTGTGCGCGATTTGTTCAAGCAGGCGCAGGAAAAGGCACCTTGCATAGTATTTATCGATGAAATCGATGCCATCGGCAAACGCCGTGATAACGGCCAGTTCGGCGGCAATGATGAACGCGAGCAGACTTTGAATCAGCTGCTGAGCGAAATGGACGGCTTTGACGGCAGCAAGGGTGTAGTTATTCTGGCAGCTACCAACCGTCCGGAATCTCTGGATAAGGCGCTACTGCGTCCGGGACGTTTTGACCGTCGCATTCCTGTTGAGCTGCCAGATCTGAAAGGCCGTGAGGCTATCCTGAAGGTTCATGCACGTAATGTGCGTATGGCAGACAATATCGATTACGGTACGTTGGCGCGGGCAACAGCCGGAGCCAGCGGTGCGGAGCTCGCCAACATTATCAACGAGGGTGCGTTGCGCGCTGTAAAAATGCATCGTAACGTGGTGGAGCAGGAAGATCTGGAGGAATCCATTGAAACCGTTATCGCCGGTTATCAGCGTAAGGGTGCGGTAATTTCTCTCGCAGAGAAAAAGGTTATTGCCTACCACGAAATTGGGCATGCACTTGTTGCTGCTATGCAGAAGCACAGTGCTCCGGTTCATAAGATCACTATTATTCCGCGTACCAACGGCGCTTTAGGCTACACCATGCAAATCAGCGAAAATGACAGCGTGCTGATGACCAAGGAAGAGCTGTTCAACAAGATTGTAACTATGACCGGCGGCCGCAGTGCCGAGGAGGTTGTTTTCGGCAGCATTACTAGCGGCGCTTCCAATGATATCGAGCAGGCAACCAAGCTGGCACGCAGCATGGTAACGCGTCTGGGTATGACGGAAGAATTTGATATGATGGCTACCGAGGTTGTGGCCAACCGTTATCTGGGCGGTGACGCTGCCCTGCAGTGCAGTGAAACTACAGCCGGCAAGATTGATGCCAAGGTTTTGGCGTTGATTAAGGAGGCTCACGCAAAGGCACGCACGATTTTGCAGGACAACAGAAATAAGCTGGATGTACTGGCACAGTACCTGCTTGAAAAGGAAACTATCACCGGCGAGCAGTTTATGGCTTTGCTGCAGCAGGAGCAGGCTAAAGAAAATGCAGAGGAGAAAACTCCGGAAGAATAACAATTACAAGCTTAAACGCAGTTACGTATTCCGTAAAACGGCAACGTGACTGCGTTGTTTTTTTGCACGCAGCGTTAATCGCGAAAAAAAATAAAAAAATTAAAATTAGCTATTGCTAACTATAAAAATATGTGCTACAATAATCGTGAAGTTAGTGATGGCTAACCAATGTATATCGTCCCTTCCTGATTTTGCATTGCAGCCTTGACCTTTGACCTTGATAATTTCCTTAAGTGCATTGGTTAGCTCCTCTACTTTTAAACGAGCTGCTATTTGCTTTTTAAGCAAATTCATATTTTCTCCTCCAAAAACAGACAGAACGCTGAAAATCCGTTAGGCAAGCGGGTTTCGGTGTTCTGTTTTGTTGTGTTGATACTGTTTTGATACAGTTTTATATATGCTTCTGTTGCGGCAGAGCATATTTCCCTAAGTGTAATTATATTATGCAATTGAGGCTGTATTGCAGATTTTTTATTTGCACAAAAACGGCCTTAGCGTTATAATAATTTATTACTGTTGTATGATTTTGTTTTATTTTGAGGTGGATTTTATGAAAAACTGGAAGATTGTTTTAGCCATTCTTACGGTTAATGTTGTGCTGATGGCTGCAGGCTATACTATGCTTATTCCCTTTTTGCCGATGTATCTGATGAACGAACTGGGAGTAAGTGCCGATGATGTAAAAATGTGGAACGGCGCGATTTTTTCCATAACCTTTCTGATTGGCGGTATCATGGCGCCTATCTGGGGTAAAATGGCTGATACGCACGGCAAAAAGATGATGGCGGTGCGTGCGGGTGCAGGCCTGGCTCTGTCGTACTTTTTGGGCGGCATAGTAACTACGCCGGAGCAGATGTTCGGTGTGCGTGTGTTGCAGGGCTTTGCTGCCGGCTTGTGGAGTGCGTGCCTGGCTATTGCTACCAGCCTGGTGCCGATGGAAAAGCTGGGCGTGAGCTTGGGCATTATGCAGGCAGGACTGACCTGCGGCAACGTCATTGGTCCGCTTGTAGGCGGTTCATTGGCAACGCTGTTTGGCATGCGTGCCTCATTCTTTGTTGCAGGTGGGTTACTGACAATTATTACGCTGGTATTTATGTTCTACATTCCCGAGCCGCCGAAGGCGGAGCCGAAAAAGCTTGCGTCCAAGCCGCAGGTACAGCTTTTACAGCAACCTGTAATTCGTGAAACGCTGATTTACATTGCTGTAGCTCAGATGGTTATCCTGCTGATTCAGCCGATTTTGAGCCTTTATATCGCAGAGCTGAACCATGGTGAGGGCAACATTATGTTTCTTTCCGGCGTGGCCTTCTCGCTCGTAGGCATTGCCAGTGCTATTACTGCGCCGAGCTGGGGACGCTTCGGACAGGAGCACGGCTTTTATAAAGCGTTGTGCGCTGCTACGCTGCTTTCCGGCTTGATGAGTGCGGTGACGGCAATGCCGCAGACACTGCTTTTGTTCTGTGTCTGTAATTTTTGCTATGGCTTGTGCTGTGCCGGTATTCAGCCTTCGCTGAGTGCGGTGTTGGCCAGCAATACAACTACCGACCAGCGCGGACGCGTTTTTGGCTTTATGTTCAGTGCGCAGCAGTTCGGTTCCATGGTAGGTCCTGTACTTGGCGGAGCTATTGCTACATTTGCGCCGTTGCAAAGTCTTTTTGTAGTAGCCGGCGTGATTCTTTTCGGCATTAGCGCTTGCGTTTGGCTTCGTCATGGTCATGAGCAAAATATTGTTGCTTAGACTGCTTAGAACGTTATAATTACAGATAATTTTCAGAAAATTAATCAGTTAAGAAAAACTCTGTAAGTCTTGTAATATGAGGCTTTCAGAGTTTTTTCTTTTGCTTGCGGTAAAAAAAGATTTTTATGTCACACAGATTTCACATATGTGACAAATAAAATTAGACAGAAAATTCACAAATAGTCTATAATCGGCCATGTGGAGGTGATGAAAATTAAGCTTAGAGGAGGCGTGAGCCTGGCGGAGCAGATCAGCTTCTACAGGCAGCTGGCGGTAATCCTGCGCAGCGGCCTGCCGTTACTGAATGCGCTGCAGTTATTGCAAAAGCATGGCAGCGCTAAGCAGATGCTGCTCTGCTATCGTCTGCAGCAAAGGCTGCGCCGTGGCAGCAGCCTGGCACAGGCCTTGGCAGCGGAAGCGGATTGCTGTACTCAGCTGGCAGTTACTTTGGTGGCTGTGGGGGAAGAAAGCGGTGAGCTGGCCACGTTGCTGGAGCAGCTGGCAGATTATTACAGCCGCCAGCTTAAGCTGCGGCGTTTTGTGCAGAGGGCTGTAACTTATCCGGCATTTTTGCTGCTGGCATCGTTTTGCGTGCTGCTGCTGTTTTTACTGTACATCCTGCCGGTACTGGCGGATACCTACAGCGCTATGGGCGTGCTGCCGATGGGTACATTGGCTTTGCTGCTGACGCTGAAGGATGCTTTGCTGCAGCAGCCGTTGGCAGCGCTGGCGTTGACGGCAGGCGTAGCAGCTGCACTTTTTTTGCTGGGACGCAGGCTGCTGCGCTGTTTTTTACGCAGCCGGTTAAGCGGAAATTTTCATGGCCTTTTATTAGAAGTACGCTTTTGCAGATTGCTGGCCTTGCTTTTGGAAAGCGGTGTAGGCATAACAAGAGCGGTGGCGATTGTGACGGATACCATGGATGATGAGCAGTATGCCGGGCAGCTGCGCCTGCTGAATAGCAGGCTAAAGCGAGGCATTGCGATTGAACAGGCTGCAGGCGGCGCAAAAGAGCTTTTTTCGCCGCTGATGCTGGAGCTTGTATGCGTGGGCGCATCTACAGGCTATCTGCCGCAAATGCTGCAGGAAGCAGTAACGGCCGGTGAGCAGCGTATGCAGCAGCAGCTTGGCAGGCTGCAGGAGCTGATGGTGCCCTTGCTGCTTTTAGTGGCAGCGATTATCATAGCGGGAATCGTCTGCATAGTTATCGGTCCGCTATTTGAGATGCTTTCGGCAATGCCGGAGTAAATTCAGGAGGTACGATTATGTTAAAAACAATGCGTAAACAGGGAGGCTTTACTTTAATCGAGGTAGTAGCAGCGGCGGCGCTGATTGGCATTATGGCTACCATGCTGCTGCCTTCGCTTTCGGGTGCTAACGACAGAGTGAAGAATGCCCGTCTGCAAAACGATCTGGTGACTATCGACCAGGCAATTCAGCTGTATAAGATGGATGCAGGCACTGTGCCGGCAGAGCTTACTACACTGGACAGCGAATATCTGGGCGGTAAGCTGGAATTCAAGGATGCCAAGGGCGAGGCACTTACCTATACACCAAATACAACCGACGGCACCTATACCCTCAGCGGCAAAAACAGCAAGGGTGCGGCAGTAACCTCACCGGGCAGTAAAGCTAACGCCGGTGAATAATAAGACAGCAGGCTATCTGCTGTTGGAGCTGCTGCTGGCACTTGGGTGCCTGGGACTTGCGGCAGTAATGCTGTATCCCGGAAGCAAGACGCTGCAGCGGCAGTATTACAGGCAGCAGCTGCGCTATACAGCATATCTTTTGGCGGCGGATATCAGACAGATGCAGCAGCAGACGCTGTTTCAGCCGGAAAATTATATGTACACGCTTAAAGTCAGCGATAAGGATAAGCATAGCTACAGAATTGAGCGCGCGCATAAAATCTGGAAGCGTGTAAGGCTCGATGCTGACATCAGCCTGACGTGCGAAAAAGCGATTAAGAATCTCAGCTATAATGAAAACGGCAATCCGACAGCCATTGGCGGTTACAGGCTGGAGCATAGACAGCTGCCTGATATGTACTGCCGGCTGACGGTGCAGCCGGTTACAGGCAGGGTGACTGTTTATGAAAAATAGCAGAGGCTTTTGCCTGGTACAGGAGCTGGTGTGCTTCTGCCTTACGGCAGTGCTGCTGGCGACAGCGATACAGGGCTTTTACCGCAGCAATTATCTGCTGAATGAAAGCCTTGAACTGCAGCAGGCGGTGCAGGCCGCACAGCAGGTGCTGGCGGGCGAAGAATATAGCGGCCGCTTTGACGTGACGCAAAGAATTAGCTCCGGCAGCACAGAATGTTTGGCGGTACAGGAGGTGCAGGCTGCTTATGGCAAGGTCAGGGTTACGCTTATCCGTGCGCTGCCGACGGCAGAGGGGCTATCTGCTTCTGGAGCTGCTGCTGGGACTTTTGCTGGCAGTAGTGCTGGTGACGTTGGTCTTTAAAGCAACAGGCACTGCCGGTCTCAGCTTTGGCTGCCTGCAGGATGAGCTGCAGCTGCAGGAAGCCAGACGGCATATTTTGGCGCAGTTAGAAAAGATAGTCTGCTATGATGCACAGAGCGTGCGTCTGCAGACTGACGGCAAAATAAGTTGCAGGATGCTTGAGGGGTGTAAACAGGTGACTGTTTACAGCGATAAGCAGGGCATATACCAGAGGACGCGTACCAATAAAGGCACGGGTGTGAATCCGGTGTCGCTGGAGGAGGTAGGCGTTTTCGGATGGCAGGTGCGACGCTGCTCGCCGCAAATGCTGTGCGTAAGCTTCGATCTTTACCGTAACGGCAGAAGCATGCGGGTGACGCAGTATTTTATTTGTTATAGTGCGAGGATAACAGATGATGCATAGCGCAAAGGGCAGTATATCGCTTCCGTGCCTGCTGGCAGCGCTCTTGCTGGCACTCAGCGCCCAGCTTTGCCTGCTTTATGCAGTAAAGGGCTATGAGGCGGAAAAGGATTTTTTACGGGGGCAGCAGCTGCGGCTGTTGTGCGGCTCCGTATTGCAGGCTATAGGTCAAAAACCGCAGCCTGCGGGTACGCAGCTTTGCTATGAGGGCGAGCTGCAGCCGGGCAATGAACCGGTAAAAGTGACAAGCGAAAGCAGTTACAGCTCGGATGGGCAGATAGATTACCTGAAGGTGTCTGTCGTAGCCGCTAATCATGTTGGCGCAGTACAGCGGCTGCACAGGCTTAGGGTGAGCTTCAGTCCGGAGATGCGGAAGCTGGCAGCTAAGAGCGTTCTTGCGGGACGTTCGCTGACAGGAGGAGAATATCTGCAGCAGGCAGCGTTATATACAAGCACAGAAGAAGTAAGGCTGCCGCAGATTAGCTTTCTGCAGAATAAATGCGCTGCTTCGCTGAACAAAAGGACTACGGAGGAAAACGGCCTCAGCGCCCGCTTTTATTATCTGAGGAGTAATACTTCGCTGATTCTTGGCAGCAAAGGCCTGCAGGGTGCAACATTGATAGCCAATAAGCTGTCGATAAATACCGCACCGGGTTCATATTACACGGACCGCATAGTGCTTATTAGTGAAGAGGGCGATATTACGCTGGGTGACGGTACCAAAATGGCACAGGCGCTGCTGCTGGCGAAGGGAACGGTGACGATAGGTGCAGGCTGTCAGCTGAACGGCTTTGTTCTGGCAGACAAAATCGTGCTCAGGGGAACAGCAGACCTTACTCCTGATACAGGTGCTGTTGAACCGATGCTGACACCGGCCTTCAATAAGCCGTAATTTTGTTGAATATATTGCATAACCAAAAAAAGAACTAGCCGGAGCTATGACTGCTCTTGCTAGTTCTTTTATATTGTTTATTCGGCTGCAGGTTTTTCAGCCTTAGCCTTTTTCTTGTTGTGCGCCTGCATAACCTCTTCGATATCGCCGGATTTAATCCATTCCTCCAGCGCTGTGGCCATTTCTGCTACTGCTGCTTCGATAGCGGTTTTGTCCTCGCCCTGGAAGGCATGCAGTACATGGTTGACAACTGCCTTATTATTGCGTGCCGGATGGCCGATGCCGATTTTAAAGCGCGGGTAAGCATCGGTGCCCAAATGCTCGGTAATGGATTTGATGCCGTTGTGGCCGCCGGCGCTGCCCTTGCGACGGATGCGCAGCTGACCTACGGGCATATCCATATCATCCTGGATAACAGCGATATCATCCGGATCGATGTGATAGAAGTTGGCGTAGGCACCAACAGCAACACCGCTGAGATTCATGTAGGTGGTTGGCTTGATGATGATGATTTTTTCGGGAGCGCGGTATTCTGCCATATAGGCACTGCGGTCCTCCTTACCGAAGCTTACACCAAGACGGCGTGCCAGCTCGTCAACTACCATAAAGCCGATGTTGTGACGGGTATTTTCGTATTCGCGGCCGATATTGCCAAGGCCGACAATTAGTTTCATATTGTTGCTCCTTTTTATTTATTAAGTTCTTCGATGGTGACAAATTCATATCCCTCTGCACGCAGACGGTCGATGATGAGGCCGACTGCCTCAATCGTCTGGTCACGCGGTGCCAGATTTTTGGGACTGTCGCCGTCATGCAGCAGGACAATAGCACCGGTGGATGCGTTCTCGCAGACTCTGTCGGCGATTACCTGCACGCCTGGGTTTGTCCAGTCGCGGGGAATGATGCTCCAGTTTACTATCTGCATACCTGCATCATTGATAGCCTTGACAGTGCTCCAGTCCTTGAAGCCGTGCGGCGGACGCATATACTGCGGTGCAGTACCGGTGATGCTTTGCAGCGTTTGCTTGCCATAGGCGATGTTGGCGGCAGCTTCGCTGCTGCTGAGCTTAAGCAAATCCTTGTGATAGCCTGCATGCAGAGCAATCAGGTGTCCTTGTGCCTGGACGAGCTTTACTGTTTCCGGATGCTTGGCAGCGTTTTCGCCCACTATAAAGAAGGTGGCATGCACGTTTTTGGCAGCCAAAAGCTTGAGCAGCTTCTGGGTATAGGGCGGATAAGGGCCGTCATCAAAGGTGAGGGCAATGAGCTTGCGCCCGTGGGTATTTTCCGCATGTGTTATAACCTTGCCATAAAAGCTGTTGCCGGGAAGTACGGCGAGCAAGAGCAGCGCGCCTGCAAGCGTAAGACTGAGAGCAGCGCTTATAGCGGCAGTCTTTCTGCTGATTTTTTTGTATATCCCCAGCCACAGCAGCAGTACGCCGGCAAGGGAACAGATAATAAGAAGATAAATGATACGCATAGTTACTCCAAATATTAAAGCCGGTAGTTTTGCCGGCTTTAATCATAACAAAAAGGCTTGCCAGAGGCAAGCCTTTTTATATTACGCTTAGTGTTTGGTATCGAATAATTGGCTTACAGACCAGTCATTGTAAATGCGCAGAATGGTTTCTGCCAGAATCGGCGCAATGGAGAGCACCTTAATTTTCGGGTGCTTTTTGGAAGGAGCCAGAGGAATGGTGTTGGTAACAACCAGCTCGGTGATATCGGATTGAGCAATGCGGGACAGTGCCGGATCGGTCAGGATCGGGTGAGTGCAGCATGCATATACTTCTTTAGCACCAAATTTCTTCAGGGCACGTGCGCCTTCGGTCAGGGAGCCTGCGGTATCAACCATGTCGTCTACCATGATGCAGGTTTTGCCTTTAACGTCGCCAATCAGGTTCATAACCTCAGCAACGCCGGGTTCCGGACGACGTTTGTCGATGATAGCCAGCGGTGCATTCAGCATTTCAGCGAAATTGCGGGCACGGCTTACGCCACCAAGGTCCGGAGAGATAACAACCATGTCTTCCAGATTCTTGGATTTAATGTATTCTGCCATCAGCGGGCCGCCGGGCATATGGTCAAAGGGGATGTTGAAGAAGCCTTGAATTTGTGCAGCGTGCAGGTCGATGGTTACTACACGGGTAATGCCTGCAGTTTCCAGCAGGTCTGCCATCAGCTTAGCAGTGATAGGCTCACGGCCGCGTGCTTTGCGGTCCTGGCGTGCATAGCCATAGTAGGGGATAACAGCAGTGATGTGGTTAGCGCTGGCGCGTTTGAAGGCATCAGCCATAATCAAAAGCTCCATTACGTTATCGTTAACGATAGGGCCGCAGGTCGGTTGTACAATGAAGATATCCTTGCCACGTACACTTTCGTTAATCATTACCTGAACTTCGCCGTTGTTGAAACGGTTAACTACAGAATCACCAACGGTGGTTCCGAGGTAAGCAGCGATTTCGCGTGCCAGATCAGGGTTTGCATTACCGGTAAATATTCTTAACTTATTCTCGTCAGACAACATGTCCAATCCCTCCAAAATTACCTTGTTGTAGTTTGCTGGTGCGATGAGCAAAACTTTACTTAAATTTAATTATACACAAAAAACACGTAAATCACAAGTTTTTTGTAAACTTTTTGACACATATGTGACTATAAAAGCTTATTTATCCTCGTTACGGTATTTTTCGGCCCAGCCTTCGATATTTTTCTGACGGGCACGTGCAATGCCCAGAGCATTTTCGGGTACTTCCTTGGTGATAGTGCTGCCTGCACCGATGTAGGTGTTGGCCTGTACGGTTACAGGTGCAACAAGGTTGGTGTTGCAGCCGACGAAGGCGTTGTCACCGATAACGGTGCGGTGCTTCTTCTTGCCGTCGTAGTTGACTGTGATGCAGCCGCAGCCCATGTTAACGCCGCTGCCGATATCGCTGTCGCCGATGTAGGTGAGGTGAGGCAGCTTGGTGCCTTCGCCTACGTTAGAGTTTTTAACCTCTACATAGTTGCCGATTTTAACGTGGTCGCTGATAACGGTGTCGGGACGCAGATGAACGTACGGACCGGCGGTAACGTGGTTTTTAACCTCGCAGTCATGGCCGTAGATGAATTGCAGATGGTTGTCGTCACCGATTTTTACATTAGTAAAGCGGGCGTTAGGACCGATTTCGCAGTCCTCGCCGATTTCAGTTGTACCTTCCAGCCAGGTGTAGGGATAAATAACGGTATCGCGGCCGATTTTTACGCTTGCTTCGATGAAGGTGCTGGCAGGATCCATAATGGTTACGCCTGCATCCATCAGCTTATCCAAAATGCGTTGGCGCATAACGCCTTCAGCAACGGAAAGCTGCTTGCGGGAGTTGATACCCATAACCATATCGCTGTCGGCAGTGGAAATACCGCCAACCTTAGCACCTGCTTCGTTGAGCTTTTGCAGTACGTCAGTCAGGTAATATTCGCCCTGCGCGTTGTCGTTAGTCAGGGTAGCCAGCACGTCAAACATTTGCGGGCATTCCATGCAGTAAATACCGGTGTTGATTTCCTTGATAGCTTTCTGTTCTTCGGTAGCATCCTTCTGCTCTACGATGCCCTGTACATTGCCGTCAGCATCGCGTACAATGCGGCCGTAGCCGAACGGATCGTCCATAATTGCCGTAAGTACGGTAGCAGCAGCGCCGCTTTCCTGATGTGCTTCGCAGAATTTTTTCAGCTCTTCGCCGTCCAGCAGCGGGGTGTCGCCGCACAGGATGAGCGCAGTGCCGTGGAAGTCCTTCAGGGTATCGGCAGTCTGCATTACAGCGTGGCCGGTGCCAAGCTGCTGGGCCTGCAGGGCGATGGTTCCCTGATTGCCTACCATTGCTTCTACCAGTTCTGCCTCATGGCCGACGATAACAACCTTTTTGTCTGCGCCGGCAGCGCTTGCAGCGTCAATTACGTGCTGCAACATGGGCTTGCCGCCTACCTTGTGCAGTACTTTGGGGTATTTGCTGCGCATTCTTGTGCCTTTGCCTGCGGCGAGGATTATTGCTACTAATTCTGACATGTGAGTTCTTCCTTTCCTGACTGTCTATAAGGCATCATCTGCGTCACAACGTTTCCTAGACGTACAAGTAGTACGCCGTCGTCACCGTCGTTTAGCATCTGATACCTTCCAAACAGCCTGACGTAGTTTATAGTTGATAAAAATTCGGTCTGCCCATAAGGCATCATCTAAAAATACCTTCTAGCCAGCCTTATGTATTCTATATTATTTATTTACTTCCAATGTTACTTTCTGCTGTTCTTCGTCTACGTTATGCAGGGTGAAGAAGGCAGTGTAATCTTCTACCAGCTTGCGGTCCGGTGCAGCGGTGGCGATTAAAAAGGCTTTGCCTACAACCTGAGCGCCGACTTCGTGAGCCAAAGCAATCATGCCTTTGGCGGTGCCACCGCCCTTCATAACATCATCCACAATCAGCACACGGCTGCCGGGCTGCAATGCGCGCTTGGGCATGGCCATGTTTTGGATAACCTTGGTGGAGCCGCTGACGTAATTGATGTTGACGGTGCTGCCTTCGGTAATATCACTGGTGTGACGGGCGATGACAAGAGGCACGTTAAATGCACGCGCAGTTTGCATAGCCAGCGGAATACCGCTTGTTTCAACCGTCATGATGCAGTCCGGTGCCAGCTCCTGCAGACGGAGCATGAAGATTTCACCCAGACGCACTACGGTTTCCGGATGGCAAAGAATATCGGTAGTATAAAGCATACCGCCGGGCAGGATGCGGTCCGGGGAGGTGAGGCGGGCAGCAAGCTCTTCCAAGAAGGCTGCGTCGTCCTCCGGCAGATGGCCGGGGATAAAGCGTACACCGCCGGCAGCGCCGGAAACGGTTTCTACCTTGCCGAGGCCGTAAAGCTCCAGTCCGGATTTTACGGCTAAAACATCCTCGCTGAGGGTGGATTTGGCGATAGCAAATTTTTTGCAGAAATATGAAAATGAAAACAGCCGATATGGATGATCGGCTAAAAGTTTACTTAACGCTGCTACGCGTTCAATTCTTTTGGCTTTTACCATATGTAAGCGTCCTCCTTGCAAGTTCTAAATCACTTGGTTTATCTATATCCATGCCGATACAGGCATGACGGGTGATGATGGCTTTGCAGCGCATTTCCAGAAGTGCGGAGGTGCGTGTTTCCGCATCGGCCACTGTCAGACGATGGCACAGGAGCTTTATCAAGAAGCCCCATCCGAGCCAGTTGCACAGCTTAAGCGGTGATTTGCGGCGGGCAAAGATTTCGCGTGCTTTTTGCTGGCCGCCGGGAATAATCTCTTTGGCCATCAGCATCATATTGCCGCCGGTAAAGATGCCGTCGCGCAACTTGCCGTAGGTACGCTTTGCATCGGGATAAGCACTCAGGCAGGCATCCTTGGGGATGATGGGATAATAAAGCTGGCTTTCGGGGAAGGCATTGCAGGCTGCAAGAAAGTCGCGTACTGCAAGGGAGGTCAGCAGCGGAATGTCGTCGCATACTCCTAGCAGCTTTTCGCTGGCATCAGGACCTAAGGCTTCGGAGGCAGCGACGGCTGTAGCCGGCAGGTCGCCTGCGGCTTCACACAGCAGAACGTCGGCCGGTAACGTACCCTCTAAAAGCGCCAAGGCTTCGGGGCGGGCAGCTACGACAATACGGCGGATGCGTCCGCTTCCCTGCAGGGCTGCAATGATATAGTCTATGAGGCGCTTATCGCCAAGCGGTGCCAGGCAGCGGTGTTCGGTGCCGGCATAGGACTTCAGCCAGGGACTGAGGCCGCCTGCTACAATAAAAGCATCTATATTAGCAGTTGTCATGCTTACGCCTTCTTCTGCGGCAGATGCTCGCTGAGGGAACGCATGAGGGTGTGCTCGGCGTTTTCCAGATGGATACGGGCTGCGTATTGCGCACGTTCTACATCATGTGCGGCAATTGCTTCTACCAGATTGCGATGTTCGTCCATGGTTTCCACTAAACGTCCCGGGTAGCTCATAGAACGGCCGCGGATAGTAGTCATCTGCTCGCGCAGGTTATTGATGATGCTGCGCAGACGCTCGTTGCGGCTGGCAGTGTATAACATATCATGGAAGGCAGTATCTACTTCGACGATTTTATCCATATCATTGTTGGCGATATGCTGGCCAATTTCGATAAGATAACCGTTAAGCTGTTCAAGCTCCTCATCCGTAATACGCTCGGCAGCCAGACCGGCAGCCAGAATATCAAGGCTGATACGGATTTCGTAAATTTCGGTGATATCTTTAATGGAAATATCGGCAACATAGGTACCGCGACGGGGAATCATAACTACAAAGCCTTCCAGCTCCAGCTTACGGATTGCTTCGCGCACGGGCGTACGGCTTACGCCCATTTCGTCAGCCAGCTGGATTTCCATGAGGCGTTCGCCGGGGCTGAAGGTGCCGTCAATAATAGCTTGACGGATATTTTCACAGACAAGCTCACGCAGAGGCTTGTAGCTGTCTAGTTTTATAGGCTGCAAATGTCCGGACATATTAGTTTCTCCTTCCGATAGTTGTCGTAATTGCTGTTTCTACATCAAAATCTGTCAGTGCCTGCTGTACGCGCTTGGCAGTTTCTTTGTCAGCAGTAAGGCCGAAGACGGTCGGGCCGCTGCCGCTCATAAGAGAATAGTAGGCGCCTGCTCCCAGCATAGCAGCCTTAATAGAGGCTATAACGGGGTGTGCCGGGATTGTAACTGTTTCTAAAACATTGCCCATATAGGGAACGATGGCTTTGCCGCCTTCGCGCAGATATGCTTCCAGCTGCCAGATGCAGGGTGCATGTACTACACGGCCGTGGTTAAAGTTCTTGTAAACCCAGGCGGTGGAAACCTCCAGTCCGCGGGGCTTGGCCAGTACCAGCCAGGTTTCGGGCATGTCCTCCAGCTTGATGAGGACTTCGCCGCGACCTGTTGCCAGCATGGTGCCGCCTTCGATGCAGAATGGGATATCGCTGCCCAACTGCGCAGCGAGCTGTTCCAGCTCATAATTTTCCAGGTTAAGCCCCCAGTAACGGTTCAGACCGCGCAAAACTGCTGCCGCATCACTGCTGCCACCTGCCAGTCCTGCCGCTAGAAAAATTTTTTTGTTCAAGGCGATGTGAACGTTCGGAATAATATCGCAGTGACCTGCGAGCAATGCGGCTGCTCTGTAGGCCAGGTTGTCAGGACCGCAACTGAGGTTGTGCAGATTGCAGCTGATCTGAATGCCGTTACCCTTGCTGATAACAACCTCGTCGCTCAGGCCGACGCTTTGCATAATCATACTTACCTCGTGGTAGCCGTCCTCACGCTTGCCGAGAATATCAAGTCCCAGATTTATTTTGGCATATGCCGTTTCTTTTATTTGCTTCATTATAAGTTCACCTGCCTAATGTTGTATACAGTATTATTTTATACTGCTTATGCCTGCATAGCAAGAATTTTTTTCGAACGTTCGGGATTTTGGCGAGAAAAATATTTAGTAGTTGCCTTTCTGCGTTAAAGTGTTACAATATATACATAAAAAACATATTCAGAATATTTTGCTTGCAAAGGAGAATTTTATGAATCCCGCTTTGAAGAAAAAAATTTACCATTATGCTATGGTGACCTTGGCCTGTGCGATTATGGGTATTGCCATGAATACCTTTTATATGCCTAATAAGATGCTCAGCGGCGGCATCGGCGGCGTTGCCGTACTTGCCTATTATGTTGCCGGCCTGCCGATGGGCGCTACCAGCTTAATCTGCAATGTGCCACTGTTCTTTTTAGCCTATAAGTATATGGACCGTGAATATACTATCAGCGCGCTGTATGGTATTATTGCTTTTTCTGTATCTTTGGATTTCTTTCATTTTCTGTCAAACTATACTGTAGTGCATGACAAGCTGCTGGCCTGCATTGCCGGCGGTGTGCTTTACGGCATCGGTGCCGCGTGCATGTACCGCGTGGGCGGCTCCAGCGGCGGTACGGATATTATCGGCGCTATTATCCAGAAAAATTATTCTATCTCTATTAGTACAACTGGTTTTGCCTTCAACATCTGCCTGCTGCTGGCCAGTGTTTCCTTATTCGGTATTGAGCCGGTGTTGTACACATTGCTTACCTTTTTTGTGATGACCAAAACCTGTAATGCGTTTACGACAGGCTTTGATTATAAAAAGAAGGTTATTATCATCAGCGAGCATCACGAGAAAATTGCGGAAGCGATTATTAAAATCGTTGGCCGCGGTGTTACCTATATCAGCGGCGAGGGCTGCTTTACGCATCGTCACCGCGAGCTGGTTTTCGTAGTCATCAAGCTGACACAGCTGGCGAAGGTACGCTCCATTGTGCGAGAGATTGACCCCAGTGCTTTTATGATTATCAGTGATGTTAACGATGTCTTCGGCCGTGGCTTTACGCTTAAGCCGTCCGGTCCTAACTTCCCCAGACCTAAATTTCCGGAGAAGCATGAATAAGATTATACTTTCTTCCCCTGCCTGTTCGCCGGCAGGGGATTTTCTTTTACTATAAATACGAAAATATTTTTATAATATTACAGACATGTACGTTTGAAAGTGCTATAATAGAAACAAAACAGATAGTAAAGGAGAAGAAAAAGTTGCAGCGTACTTATATTTCTATAGATTTAAAATCGTTTTATGCGTCGGTAGAATGTCGCGAGCGCGGACTTGATCCTCTGGATACTAATCTGGTAGTGGCAGATGAACGGCGGACGGATAAAACTATTTGTCTGGCGGTGACGCCTTCGCTGAAAAGCTATGGTATTCCGGGGCGCGGGCGCTTGTTTGAGGTGAAGCAGCGTGTGCAGCAGATAAATGCCGCACGGCGTTTTGCTGCTCCCGGCAGGCAGCTTTGCGGTTCGTCGTGCTCTTATGCGCAGCTGCAGAGCGAGCCGCAGCTGGCACTGGATTTTATTATTGCGCCGCCGCGTATGGCCTATTATATGGAATACAGCACGCGAATTTACGAAATTTATCTGCGTTATGTGGCGCCGGAGGATATCATCGTCTATTCTGTGGACGAGGTGTTTATGGATGTAACGCAATATTTTGAGCTTTACGGATTGTCGGCGCGGGAGCTGGCGATGCGGATTATTTTGGATGTTTTGCGCGAAACAGGTATTACCGCTACTGCAGGCATCGGCACTAATTTGTTTTTGGCGAAGGTGGCGATGGATGTGCGGGCGAAGCATATTGCGGCAGATGCCAACGGCGTGCGGATTGCGGAGCTGGACGAGCAGAGCTACCGGCGTGAGCTGTGGCAGCATCGGCCGCTGACGGATTTCTGGCGCGTCGGCCGTGGCTACGCGAGCAAGCTGGAGGCGCGGGGCATATATACTATGGGAGATATAGCGCGCTGCTCGGTATATAATGAAGAGCTGCTGTACCGTCTTTTCGGAAAAAATGCGGAGCTTTTGATTGACCACGCCTGGGGCTGGGAGCCTTGTACGATTGCCGATGTGAAGGGATACCGGCCGCAGGTCTGCAGCCTGAGCTCGGGGCAGGTGCTGCATCGTGCGTATGAATCGGCGGAGGCACTTTTGGTGCTGCGTGAGATGGCAGATGCGTTGGCGCTGGAGCTGGTGAGCAAGGCGCTGGTGACCGACCAGATAGTGCTTACGGTGGGCTATGATATCGACAATCTGAAGCAGGGCAGCAGCTACCAGGGTGTGGTGAAGATTGACTGTTACGGGCGCAGGGTGCCGCAGCATGCGCATGGCAGCTTTAATCTGGGGTGTTTTTCTTCATCATCTAAATTGCTGGTGCAGGCGGCAGCGGATTTGTATGAGCGCATTACGGACAGCAATCTTTTGGTGCGGAGGCTGACCTTGGCGGCGAATCATGTGCTTCCGGCGCAGGCTGCTGCCAAGAAGCAGGAACAGGAGCTGAGCTTGTTTAACTTTGGGAATGAGGCAGTGCAGCAGGCTGCATGGCAGCGCGAAAACAGATTGCAGCAGGCACAGCTGGAGATTAAGCGGCGCTTTGGCAAGAATTCCGTTTTGAAGGGCATGAGCCTGCTTGACGGGGCAACAGCAAAGGAGCGCAACGAACAGATAGGAGGTCACAAGGCATGAACGATAGTTATGAGGATATTATCAATTTGCCGCATCATGTATCAAAGCGGCACCGGCAGATGCCGCTGGCAGAGCGGGCAGCGCAGTTTGCACCCTTCGCAGCTTTGGAGGGACACGCTGTCGCTGTGCGCAGTACGGCGCAGCGGGTGCGCCTGCAGATGGATGAGCAGGAGAAGCAGCAGGCTGGCTGGGACTGCTGAAAGAGGTCATACAAAAAAGAAGCTGCGGCACATAGGTGCCTGTCAGCTTCTTTTTGCGTAAGGTATATGGTTATAATTTAGATTTTAGCCTTGCCGCTTAAATCTGCCAGCGTAAAGTTGAACAGCTTATCATAATTTCTGCGGATGGCAACCTGCGCTGTCAGGTCATGCAGATTATATACTACGGACCATTGCGTCATGCTGGTTGCTTCTTCGGTTTCCGGCTGGCTGACAAGGGAAAGCAGGGACATAGCTTCAAAGGGCGTAAAGATGCTCTTTTTAAACTTTACAGCAGAATCCAGTACAGCAAAGCGGTCATAGGCGTGTCCCAATCCATGCATTTTGGGTGCCAGATAATGGTTGGCAACATAATTGGTATCGATAACAGTCATATCATCAATAGTATATTCCAAAACAACGTTTTTTCCGTCTGCATCGCTGAGCAGAAAATGGAAGTTGGCAGTTTCCATAGATGAATTCATATCATATTTTTCCAATAATGCTAAAGCTTCGTCTACATTGGCTGCCTTATCAAGCATCAGGCGCAGAGCAGCTGTTGTTGTAATCTGAGGCTTGCCGGTGCGTTGGTGCGTAGGCTTGCCGTCCAGCTTCAGCACGCTGACAGCAAGGCCCTTTTCGTTCATACCGTCCATAATCAGGTATGGCATTGCTACTGCTGCCGATAAATCACTCTTGCCGTCGCTGAGGCTGCCGATATCGTAGCCTACCCAGCCTGCATCCGCTATACCGATAGAGCGATAGCCGTCCTTAGGAGCAGTACGTACCATTACGGCAGTCATTTTCATTTTATAGTCAAAGTTGCGTCCGTAGATAGGCTTGCCTTCTTCCGTGCGTCCGGCGAAGGCACTGCAGCCGGCGTCAATGGCGCCCGGAGCCGGTTTGGCTGCGCCGAGAAGCTCCCTGCCGACGAAGGCCAGCATGGTGTCAACGCTGTTGATATTCTGCTGCAGCATTTTGTCCAGCTTATAGTCTGCCGTATAATCCATTACGTACAAACGCCCGTTATCCAAATCTTTAATGGTAGAAATTGATGCCTTTTGCGCTTTGTCGGTTACAGAGGCAGCAGGATTTTTAGCCATGATGCTGCTGCAGGGACACATAATAAGTGTTGCCATAAGTAAAGCGGTGATTGTTTTCATGCCGGAACCTCCTCTTTGGTTTTCATAATAAAATGTTAAAAGCTGTAGCTCAGGCCGCCGTACCAACCGGAAAGCTTGTACAGACCGGTGCCGTCATCGTTTTTGATTTTCAAATCCAGAACACGGTAGCCGGCGTTGGCGCTGAGGTTTTTACAAGGACTGTATTTTACGCCGATATCAAGGTCGTAGGTGTGCCCGCGGCCGCCTAAGGGCAAGCCGGAAAGCTCGCTGTAAAGCTGCAGCCGGTGTGCCTCATCAAGGTAATGCTTGCCGCCGATGCCGAAGGCAGGGGCGAACTGGTTCAGCTGCTTAGCACACTTTTTATTAAGTACGGGACTGCTGAACTGCAACGCAGTATCGAAGCGGTAACAGCGCAGGCCTGCGAGCCAGTAGGCGGTGCCGTTTTCAGTTGTTTTGATGGGAGAAAGATAGTTAAAGGAAGCATAGTCCAAATTCAGCTTGGTGCGGCTGTCCGCCGGAATCAGGCTGCCTGGTGCCGGTATGTGGTGCGAAGCATAGCCTTTTTCGTGGATAGCGATGTAATCTACATACCAGTTTTTGCCGCTTAGCCTGTATTCGGGTGCATTACCGTTTTTAATGTTGAGCGTATCGCGGAAATTACTGTAAGCAGCAGGCACAATTCCGTGAGATGTAAATTTCAGTTTAGGTGCATAATAACGCAGCTCCAGCTGCAGATCATCATCTGCTGTCTGTGCGCTTGCCATAGCAGGCAGAAGCAGCAGAATTGTTGTGAAAAATGAGCTCTTGGACAGCATTCTCATCCCTCCCTTTCTTAAATTTAATTTAAGCAGAAAATGGACAAAAAAACTATAAATTTAACATAAATTTTCGCTTTGTTACGATAGAGGAGTTTACTTGACTTTTTTTAGAGCAGATTTACAGCAGACAGGAGCAAAGTGAAGTTAAAAAAGCCTTAACGGTGATTATTTCGGAAAAATCATCTGTAAAAAGTCTGCGATATGAGATAAATCCGTAAGAATTTTTAAAAGGCAACATCCGGAGAACCCAAACAACATATAAGTTATGCCAAAAGGATATATTCCCTTGATGATATTATGCTATAATAAATGGGAATAATTTGGGATAATTTTGCGGAAAAAAAGGTTTATTACAGCATTTTTGTAATAAAAGTAATTGACGCAAGTGTCAAAAATGTTATACTATATAAGGAACGAATAGTTTAGTGTTTTTCGTGTGCAAGGAATCAGGTTTCGGTGGAGAAAGAAATAAATGTTAAGTGCTTACGGTTTTCCCTTTCTGCTTGCCGCTTTGGTAAGCTATATATTGACCCCTTATATTAAAACATTAGCCTTTAAAATCGGCGCGATTGACAAGCCCGATAACCGCAAGGTGCATAAGAAGATTATGCCGCGTCTTGGCGGTTTGGCTATTTATATTGCCTTTATGATTGCCGCAGTGGCAAGCTTGGAGCTGACGAAGGATATTGTCGGCATTCTGCTTGGCGGCAGCGTGATTGCCATCGTAGGCGTACTGGATGACAAATATCAGCTGCCGGCAAAGGTCAAGCTGCTGGGGCAGATTTTTGCTGCCTGCGTACTTGTGGCCTTTGATATCCGTATCGAATGGCTGAACAATCCCTTCGGCGGCTATTTTTATCTTAACGAATGGTTTATTTCTATACCGCTGACAATTTTCTGGGTTATCAGCTTTACGAACGTTGTCAACCTGATTGACGGTCTGGACGGCCTGGCAGCAGGCGTATCCGCTATCGCTTCGATGACAGTCATTCTGGTTGCGGTTCAGATGGGTTATTACCATATAGCTGTAATGACTGCGGCTCTGGCCGGCGGCATTATCGGTTTTATCCGCTATAATTTTAATCCCGCTACTATTTTCATGGGCGATACAGGCAGTATGTTCATCGGCTATATGCTGGCAGCTATTTCGGTTTATGGCGCAGTCAAGACTGCTGCTACCGTAGCGCTGATTGTACCGGCGATTGCACTGGGCCTGCCGATTATGGATACAGCCTTTGCGATTATGCGCCGCTACAGCAACGGCCGTCCAATTTTCCAGCCCGATAAGGGACACTTGCATCACCGCCTGTTGGCGATGGGCATGAACCAGAAGCAGGCAGTTCTGCTGATGTATGCTATTACAGCCGTGCTCGGTATCGCAGCTGTGCTGTGGGCAGAGTTTGACGGCTTTTACGCCGCACTTATTATAGCGGTTATTATTACGGCAGTTGCCGTTGGTGCTAAGAAAATCGGTATTCTGAACGACAGATAAGGGGGAGGAAGAACCGTGGAGAAGATAAAGTTAATGACAGTTTTCGGCACTCGTCCGGAGGCTATCAAAATGTGCCCGCTGGTGCTGGCAATGCGTAAATATCCCAAATATATTCAGCCAATTGTGGCAGTTACCGCACAGCATCGCGAGATGCTTGATCAGGTACTGGATTTGTTTGGCATTACGCCTGATTATGATTTGAACATTATGTCGGCAGGTCAAACCCTGTATGATGTTACTACCCGCGCGCTGATGGGCCTGAAATCCGTTATGGAGGAAGCAAAGCCCGATATGGTGCTGGTGCATGGTGACACCTCGACTACCTTTGCCGGTGCTCTGGCTGCCTTTTATGCGCAGATTCCTGTAGGCCATGTGGAAGCAGGCCTGCGTACTGGTAATAAATATTCTCCTTACCCGGAGGAAATGAACCGCAAGCTGACCGGTGCGATTGCCGATATGCATTTTGCGCCTACCTCTACCAGCAAGGCTAACCTGCTGAAGGAAAACATCTGCCCCGAGCAGATTCTGGTAACAGGCAACACTGTTATCGATGCTCTGCAGACTACGGTGAAGGAAGGCTACCGCTTTGAGGACGAGGAGTTCAATAAGGTATTTGCCAGCGGTCATCGTCTGATTCTGATGACTACCCACCGCCGTGAAAACCTGGGCGAGCCTATGCGTCATGTTTACCGCGCTTTGAAGAGCGTGCTGGAAGCGCATCCCGATGTGGAAGCAATCTTCCCGGTACACAAAAACCCCAAGGTGCGTGAAATAGTGCGCGAGGAGCTGGGACATTTAGACAGAGTGCATCTGATTGAGCCTATGGAATATGAACCGTTTGCCAATCTGATGGCTAAGGTTGATATCGTGCTCACAGACAGCGGCGGAATTCAGGAGGAGGCTCCTGCCTTAGGCAAGCCGGTTCTGGTTCTGCGTGATACCACTGAGCGTCCGGAGGCTGTTGAAGCCGGTACGGTTAAGCTCGTAGGCACAGCTTATGATGATGTGCTGCGCGAAACCAATCTGCTTTTGGATGATGCCGAGCATTATCGCTCTATGGCGGAGGCTGCTAATCCTTACGGCGACGGCAAGGCCTGTGAACGCATTATTCATGCGATTTTAAGAAAAAATGGCTTTGATGTAGAAATTTTGCCGGAATTCGCGTCTAAAGCGTAGACAAACACTGTGAAAAATATTAAAATTAAAAGAGTAAATATGATTAATTTGTGAATTTATGCTAGGTTGTGGAATCATGCAACAATATAAGCCCGATCAGGAACATATCAGAATGTTGGAAGCTCTGGCTACAGTTTCTTCGCTGGCTTTTATGGCTGTGATTGATTTTATGCTGGCTTATTTTGGCGGTGACTGGCTCGACCGTCATCTGGAAACCGGTGACCATACAATGCGGGGTATCTGCATTGCTCTGGCAGTAATATCACTGATTATGACCTACTATAATCTTATTCAAAGAAGCATCTATTCAAGAAATGATGCCGGAAAAAAGAAAAAGCAGGATGAAAAATAATTTTGACTTAACGCCATTGGTCAGACAGGGCGGTACGCCTGTGATTATACGTACTGCGCTGTGTGTACTGGTTTTGGCGGTTATAACAAGGCTTGCAGGTCTTGATGAAATCTCTACCGGGTTGTTCCGCGGCATGGTCGTGGGTGCGCTGGACATGGTTATTATGTGCAGCGGTGCGCGTAAGGCTCTGGCATTTAAAGATGATCCTGAGCGCGGCGTGAAGCTTTTAAAGCGTTATCGCTACTACCGGATTTTTGCGGCAGGCAGCCTTTTTGTTGCGATGTTGAAGATGAAATACCATGTGTTTTATGTGGCCGTGGGCTTTCTTCTTACACATATATTCTATATTTTAAATTTAATATTTATCGCGTGCCAACTCCAAAAAGAAGAGGAACGTGAAGAAAGGAGTGTGAAAGATGGGAAATGAAGCTGCTGCTATGGCGCAAGAGGCTGAACAATCCAAAGAGATAATCCATTATCTTGCAACCAACACCTTTTTGGGTGAGGTTAATATGCAAACTATGTATATGACCTGGATTGCAATGGCTATCGTATTTGTTTTGTTTTTTGCTGCTTCCAGAAATCCGAAGTTAGTACCTTCCGGATTGCAGAATGTCATGGAGTTCTTTGTCGATTTTCTGAATGGTTTAATGGAAGACAATCTTGGTGGTGTGAAAGGCCGCAAATATATGGCACCTTTCATTATTACTCTCTTTATGTTTATCCTTGTATCCAATGAAATTGGCATGCTTCCTCAGGTCGGTGTTCACTGGACTTCTCCTACTAACGATATCAATACCTGCTTTGGTTTGTCCTTGTTAGTAGCTTTCAGTGCATATCTTGTTGGCGTTATGCAACAAGGTATCGGCCATTTCAAACATTTTGTCAGCCCCAGTCCGGCTTTCCTGCCGTTGCACCTTTTGGATGCAGTGACTAAACCGCTGACTATGGCCCTTCGTCTCTTTGGTAACATCCTGGCAGGCGAAATCCTGCTGATCGTTTTGTATCAGCTGGCTCCGTGGGTTGTCCCTGAACTGTGGGTAATGTTCTCCCTGTTCATCGGCTTTGTACAGGCCTTTATCTTTACTATCTTGGCTTTGGGCTCTTATGCTCTGGCTTTTGCCGGCCACGAAGAATAACTCTTTAACACAAAAATTTTATATTCTGAAAGGATGAAACAAATGTCTGAAAATGCAATCATTACTGCTGCATCCGTAATCGGTGCAGGTCTCGTTTGCCTGGGCGCTGCTATGGGTGCTGGCTTTGGTAACGGCAACATGTGCGGCAAATCTATCGAATCCATGGCTCGTCAACCGGAAGAGTCTGGTAAAATCTTCACCAACATGCTGGTTTGCGTAGGCTTGATCGAATCCATGCCTATTCTGTGCTATGTAATCGCTATCGTTCTGGTATTCGCTAACCCGTTCATTAAATAATTTTATTTTGCAAGATATTACAAAAGGAGCGTGCTATAATTGGTTAACTTCAACGCAACACTTATCGCGCAGATCCTGAACTTTTTGGTTTTAGTTATTGTTCTTGCAAAATTTGCTTACAAACCCTTATGCAACATTATGGATGAACGTAAGAATAAAATTGCAAGCGACCTGGAGTCTGCTGAAAAGGCTAAGACTGACGCAGAAGCAGTTAAAGCTGAATACGCTGCAAAGCTGGCTGAAGCTAAACAAGAAGCTCAAGCTATTGTTGATGCTGCTCGCAAAACTGCTCAGGCTGCACATGACAAGATCATGGCTGACACTAAAGCTGAACAAGATCAGGTTATTGCAACCGCTAAAGAAGCAATCGCACTGGAACAGAAGAAAGCTATGGACGAAGTTCGTGCACAAGTTATCAACCTGTCCATGATTGCTGCTAGCAAGATCGTAGAACAAAAGTTAGGTTCTGAAGAAGACAAACAAATGGCTAGCAAAATCGTTGATTCTATCATGAAATAATTTTGCTGCTTTCCCTAATAAGCCGGATATATGCCGCTGTAATGCGAAGCAGCAGGCTAAAAGCCGGTATTCGGAGGTGATTGGTACAACATGAAGACAGAAGAAAATATTGCTTTAATTAAGCAACAATTGTCCGACTTCAAAATTGATCTGGGCTCCATTAAAGAGCTGTTAGATGTAAACGTAACTACTGCCAAGAGATTATCTGCAGCAGAGTATCAATCCATTTCTGTAATCCTGACCGAGAAACTGGGCCGTGAGATTTTCCTGAACAAGAAAGTTGACCCGTCCATCCTCGGCGGCATCATCGTACAAGTTGGCGATAAGGTATTCGACGCTTCCGCACTGCGCAAGCTGAAGAAAATGGAAGTTGCTCTGAACGGCATTGACGTTCACGAGTACACCAAACCGGAAGCCCTGGGTGATGCTCTCAGCAACAAACTGGAGAATTACAATGTGGATGCTGATCTGGAAGAAGTTGGTATCGTAGAAAAAATCGGTGACGGCATCGCAACCGTTATCGGTATGAAAAACGCTATGGCTGGCGAATTAGTTGAACTGCCCCACAACGTATCCGGCATGGTTCTGAACCTGAACCCGGACAGCGTTGGTATCGTACTGATGGGCGGCGAGACCAAAATCAAAGAAGGCGACGTAGTTCGCCGTACCGGCCGCATCATGGAGGTTCCTGTTGGTGAAAACCTGCTGGGCCGTGTAGTTAGCGCTATCGGCGACCCGATCGACGGCAAAGGCGAAATCGCTGCTGCTGAACGTCGTCCGGTTGAATCTCCTGCACATGGTATCGCAGATCGTAAATCCGTTGATACCCCGCTGCAAACCGGTATTAAATGTATCGACGCACTTGTTCCTATCGGACGTGGTCAGCGCGAACTTATCATCGGCGACCGTGGTACCGGTAAGACTGCAGTTGCAATCGACACCATTATCAACCAAAAAGGTCTGGGCGTTATCTGCATTTATGTAGCTATCGGCCAAAAGGCTTCTAACATCGCTCGTATTGTTCGTACTCTGGAACAACACGGCGCTATGGAATACACCATCATCGTTGCTGCTACTGCTGCTGACTCCGCTCCGCTGCAATACCTGGCTCCGTACGCTGGCGTAACCATGGCTGAATACTTCATGGATCAGGGCAAAGACGTTCTGTGCGTATACGACGACCTGTCTAAACACGCTGTTGCATACCGTGCAATGTCCCTGCTGCTCCGTCGTCCTCCAGGACGTGAAGCATACCCTGGCGACGTATTCTATTTGCATTCCCGTCTGCTGGAACGCGCTGCTAAGCTGAACGATGAACTGAAGGGCGGTTCCATCACCGCACTGCCGATCATCGAAACCCTGGCAGGTGACGTAGGCGGCTTCATTCCGACCAACGTAATTTCTATTACCGACGGTCAGATCTTCCTTGAATCCGAGCTGTTCTACTCCGGTATCCGTCCGGCTATCAACTCCGGTCTGTCTGTATCCCGTGTAGGTGGTGCTGCTCAGATTAAAGCTATGAAGCAGGTTGCAGGTACTTTACGTCTGGATCTGGCTCAGTTCCGCGAGCTGGCAGCATTTGCTCAGTTTGCTTCTGACCTTGATAAAGCTACCAAAGCACAGCTGGACCGTGGTCAACGTCTGACCGAGGTTCTGAAACAAGGCCAATACAGCCCGTTGTCTGTTGAAAAACAGGTTATGGCTATTTACCTTGGCACCAAAGGCTATCTGGATGACGTAGCAGTTAAAGATGTAACTCGCTGCGAAAAAGAATTCCTGGACTTCATGGAAGCTAACCATCCGGAAGTTGGCGGAGATATCATCAAAACCAAGAAAATCACTGATGAGAACGAAGAAGCTCTGAAGAAAGCTATCGCCGAGTTCAAGGAAACCTTTGTTAGTGAAGGTAGGTGATTAACTAATGGCTACTGCACGCGAGATTCATCGCCACATGAAAAGCGTAGGTAACATTGGCAAGATCACGAAGGCTATGAAAATGGTTGCTGCTGCCCGCCTCAGAAGAGCGCAGGAAAAAGCTGCAGCAAGCCGTCCGTATGCTATCAAGATCAAAGAAGTGTTATCCAACGTTGTGAGCGATCCGAGCATCCTTGCAGGCTTAAGTGCCAAAAAACACCCGCTGCTTCAACATCGTGATGTTAAAAAAGTTGGTTATCTGGTGCTCGCCTCTGATAAAGGTCTGGCAGGCGCATATAGTTCCAACGCTTTGAAAAAAGCAGTTGCGGAGATTTCCGAATGTGAGCATGACGTAGTCATTATCACCAGCGGCCGTAAGGCTAGAGATTTCTTCCAACGTCGCGGCTATAAAGTGCTGAGTAGCCACTTCGGCTACTCCGACAGACCGTCTTACGCAAATGCGGTAGAAATTGCTCAGGATGCAATCAAACAATTTGCTGACGAGCATTTCGACGAGCTGCATGTTGTGTTTACACTATTCAAAACCGCTTTGTCCCAAATTCCTACCAGCGACAAGATTCTGCCGGTAGAGCCTCCTGTAAAGGAGAAAGGCAAAGCTAGCGCAAGCTTTATTTTCGAGCCTAGTGAAGACGAAACTCTGCAGGTACTTGCACCTAAGTATCTGGAAACCGTAGTTTACGCTGCACTGGTACAATCTGCTGCCAGTGAGTTGGGCTCTCGTATGACTGCTATGAGCTCTGCTACCGATAACGCAGGCAAGCTGGTACAAAACCTGGAGCTGTCCTATAACAAGGCTCGTCAGGCATCCATTACCCGCGAGCTGAACGAAATCGTTGGCGGCGTAGAAGCTCTGAAACAGGCACAAAACTAATTAGATATTTCGTAGGGAGGCTAAAACCTTGAATACAGGTAGAATCGTACAAGTTGTAGGCCCTGTTATCGACGTAGAGTTTCCTCCTAAAAGCATGCCTGCTATCCTCAACGCATTGCACATTGACGGCACCACCGATGAGGGTAAAGTAAAAATCCACCTGACCGCAGAAGTTATGCAACATATCGGCAATAACATTGTCCGCGCTGTTGCTATGAGCTCCACCGACGGTCTGGTTCGTGGCATGGAAGTTGTAGATACCGGCGCTCCTATCAGCGTTCCGGTAGGTCCTGGTGTACTGGGCCGTATCTTCAACGTTTTAGGTGAAACTGTAGACCATGATGACACTCCGGTTGAAGCAGCTGATCACTGGCCCATTCATAGACCGGCTCCGAGCTTTGACCAACAGGCTACAGCTACTAAAATTTTGGAAACCGGCATTAAAGTCGTTGACCTTATCGCTCCGTATGCAATGGGCGGTAAAATCGGTCTGTTCGGCGGTGCTGGCGTAGGTAAAACCGTTATTATTATGGAGCTTATCCATAACATTGCTACTGCACACGGCGGCTATTCCGTATTCGCAGGCGTTGGCGAACGTACTCGTGAAGGCAACGACCTGTGGGGCGAAATGAAAGAGTCTGGCGTTATCAACAAGACTGCTCTTGTATACGGCCAGATGAACGAGCCTCCTGGAGCACGTATGCGTGTTGGTCTGACCGGCCTGACCATGGCAGAATACTTCCGTGATGTTGGCGGCCAGGACGTACTGCTCTTTATCGATAACATTTTCCGTTTCATTCAGGCTGGTTCCGAAGTATCCGCATTGCTCGGCCGTATGCCTTCCGCAGTAGGTTACCAACCTACTCTGGCAAACGATATCGGCGCACTGCAAGAGCGTATTACCTCCACCAAGACCGGTTCTATCACATCCGTACAGGCTGTATATGTACCTGCGGATGACTTGACTGACCCGGCTCCGGCAGGCACCTTCGCTCACTTGGATGCAACCACCGTATTGTCTCGTCAAATCGCAGAGCTTGGTATTTATCCGGCAGTTGACCCGCTCGACTCCACCAGCCGTATCCTCGATCCGCTGGTAATCGGCGAAGAGCATTATCATGTTGCTCGTGGCGTACAGGCTATCCTGCAACGTTACAAAGAATTGCAAGATATCATCGCAATTCTGGGTATGGAAGAATTGAGCGAGGAAGACAAAGTAACTGTTGCTCGTGCTCGTAAGATTCAGAAGTTCCTCAGCCAGGCATTCTTCGTTGCTGAACAGTTCACCGGTACCCCCGGTCAATATGTTCCTCTGAAGGAAACCATCCGCGGCTTCAAAGAAATCCTCGAAGGCAAGCATGATGACCTGCCGGAAGGTGCTTTCTACATGGTTGGTACCATTGATGACGCTGTTGCCAAGGCTGCAACTATGAAGGATTAATAGATGGCTACTCCGTTTTCTTTTGAAATTGTCACGCCGGATAAGATGCTGTTCACTTCTGAAGAAGTAACTTATGTGGGTTTCCGTGCTTTGTCCGGTAATCTGGGCCTCAAAGCTAGACATATGCCTATCATTGCGACCATGGATATTGCGCCGATGAAGCTGGAGTTCACTGACGGCAGCGTTAAAGAATTTGCTGTTTGCGGCGGCTTTCTGGAAATGAAAGACAATAAATGCACCGTTTTGGCAACTATTGCCGAAGCTGATGCAGATATTGATACCGCTCGTGCAGCAGCAGCTAAAGAACGTGCAGAGCAACGTCTTGCTTCCAAGAGCGAAGACATTGATACTGTTCGTGCCGAAAACGCGCTGAAGAGAGCTGTTGCCCGCTTGCGTACTACTCACAAGCTGTAATAAGCATTGCGACAATGCCAAAAAAATTACCCCCCGTCCGTCAGGGCGGGGGTTTTTGTATTGTATACATTTCCCTTCCTCTCCCCAAAAGGTGCTATTTGTGGTATGATTTACATAGTGCCGTTTGGCACTGCTTACTAAAGCTTATACAAGGAGTGATAGATTATGACAACTGCAAAGGAATTGCAAAAGAATTTGACATGGGAATTCTCCCATATCGCTAAGAAGAACACTGCTGCCAAGGAAGCAGCGTTTGCATACTGCGAAGGCTACAAGGAATTTTTGAATACAGCAAAAACAGAGCGTGAATTTACCGCTAAGGCTGTAGAAAAGCTGGCTGCTGCAGGCTATGTTCCCTTCGAAGAAGGCAAGGCATATAAACCCGGCGACAAGGTTTATTTCGTAAACCGCGGCAAATCTATGGCTATGTCCACCTTCGGCACCGCACCGTTGGAGGCAGGCGTGCGCCTGAACGCTGCGCATATCGATTCTCCGCGTCTGGATTTAAAACCGAACCCGGTATACGAAAACCATGAGATGGCCTACTTCAAAACGCATTATTACGGCGGTATCCGCAAATACCAATGGGTGACCGTGCCTCTGGCAATGCATGGCGTTATCATCAAAAAGAACGGCGAGCTGGTGAAGGTCTGCGTGGGCGAAAATGCCGGTGACCCCGTATTCTGCGTAACCGATTTGCTGCCGCATCTTGGCGCTAAACAGAACGAGCGCAAGCTGAGCGAAGGCATTAAGGGCGAGGAGCTGAACATTGTTATCGGCAGCCTGCCTTTTGTTGACGAAAGCGAAGAGGAAGGTGTAAAAGATGCCGTTAAGCTGAACGCACTGGCTTTGCTCAACGAAATGTACGGTATTACCGAGCATGATTTTATGCGTGCGGAAATTGAATTTGTTCCCGCAACCAAGGCACAGGATGTAGGCCTGGACCGCAGCCTGATCGGTGCCTACGGCCAGGATGATAAGGTTTGCGCTTATACCGCACTGACTGCGGAAATTGATACCAAAGCACCGTACTACACCACTGTTACGGTTTTGGCAGATAAAGAAGAAATCGGTTCCTACGGCAACACCGGCCTGAATTCCGATTTCGTGCTGCACTATCTGGAGGATCTGGCAGCAACTCAGGGTGCCAACATCCGCAAGCTGCTGCGCAATACCACCGCACTTTCCTCCGATGTTAACGGTGCCTACGATCCGAGCTTTGCTTCCGTATATGAAGAGCGCAACAGCTGCTTCGTGAACAAAGGTCCTGTACTGACCAAATATACCGGTGCGCGCGGCAAATCCGGCTCCAATGATGCCAGCGCTGAAACGATGGCCAAGGTTATCAGCATTATGGATGAGGCTGATGTTTTCTGGCAAATCGGCGAGCTGGGCGCTGTAGACGAAGGCGGCGGCGGTACCGTTGCATTGTATGTTGCTTCTATGGATATGGACGTAGTCGATCTTGGTGTGCCTATTCTGTGCATGCATTCTCCGTTCGAGCTGAGCTCTAAGCTGGATGTTTATTACACCTATAAAGCATTCGCTGCTTTCCTGGAGAGCGACAAATGAATACAGCAGCTGTAACAGCTTTGCTTGCAGGCAAGGAGCCTGTGCGCGCACTTGTTCTGGCTTCTGAGAAAGAAGTGGCAGAACTGGCTGATTTGGGACTTCCTGTAAATACTGTTGACAGCAGCTTATCGATGCAGCATCTGGCAAGCGCAAAATTTGCTGCCGAGCGCATGCTTGGCAAGGCCGGCAGGCTGCAGGTAATGACAGTTACGCGCGAGGAGCCGCAGGCTACGGAAGCGGAGCGGGCGCTGATTTATGCGATGCTTGTGCGTTGCCGTAAGGTTATCAGCTGCCGTGACAAGCTGGAGGATATGCTGAAATTTGACGACCGTGAGGGCTGGAATGAATATAAGGCTGCTTATGAAAATAAGGTGCTGGATATTTTTAAGGCTACCTGGAGGGAGAAGGATGTTTATCCCTATAACATTATTGACAACATCAAAGAGTACAACAAAAATGAAAGCTATATTTTAAAGCAGCTTTACTGGCATCTGGCAGAGCGTACTCCGGGCATAATTAATGACGGTGACGCCAGGATGATTAACGAGCTGCGGCAGATGTTCAGCGACATCAGCATCAGTCTGCTGGCACCGGATACGGTGCTTGTGGGTGATGTGGCGCAGGATGCGCAGCTTGCTGCGTTAGCGGAAATGTTTGCTGGTAAAGCCGAAATTATCAGGCTGTAAAGTTAAGCCGTCCGGCGGGATGCTCCTGTCGGGCGGTTTTTGCGTTTTGTCACAGATTTTTCCTTGCATATTAAACTTGCTTATAGTAGACTATAATATGTAGAACTAGGCAAGGCCGCTAAGTTTCTTGAGAAGAAGCACAAGATATATAAGTAAGGACGGTGACTGTAAGATGGCTGATATCGTAGAAAGTCTGGCAGGAAACAAAATGCTGATGCTGAAGCAGGATATAGCTTTTTTGCGCAAGCGTCTGGCGGAATGTGCTGATGAGGATGCTAAAAAGGCTATCCGCAGGGAATTAATGGAGAAGGAAACCTATTATAATATTTTAGCAGACCGCCAGCGGGTGAATTTCTGAGCCGGAAGCAGTGCCGGCTTTTTCTTATAAGGTCGGGCGAAATATGCCTGTGGCAAAATTTTCCGGATTTTTATTAAGTCTTGAAAAGAGCCTGTGTTTGATGATAAAATATTTGTTACGGAAAAATTTTTCCGACTTCGCATATGCAGGAGGGTTATTTTGGAAAAACTAATTGTGAAGGGCGGAAACCGCCTCGTTGGTGCAGTTAAAACCAGCGGTGCGAAAAACGCTGTACTGCCGATTATTGCAGCTTCTATCCTGGGAACTACCCCAAGTCATCTTGATGAAGTTCCGATGCTGGAAGATGTGCATACTATAAGTGAAGTTTTAAAATGTCTGGGACTGGCTGTAGAATGCAGTCCGGAAAAGAATGTGCTGGATATCGACAGCACTGAGATAACCTCGTATGAAGCACCGTATGAGCTGGTGCGTACCATGCGTGCCTCCTTTCTGGTAATGGGACCTCTGCTGGCGCGTATCGGTAAAGCGCGTATTTCCATGCCCGGCGGTTGCGCTATCGGTGCCCGTCCGATTGATATTCATCTCAAGGGCTTTGAGGCTCTGGGTGTAAAAATCGAACAGGGTCATGGCTATATTGAAGCAAGTGCTCCCGAGGGACTGAAGGGTACCAGCATTTATTTTGATTTTCCGAGCGTAGGTGCTACCGAAAATATTATGATGGCAGCTTCTCTTGCTGAGGGTACTACTATTTTGGAAAATGCTGCCGAGGAACCGGAGATTGTAGATTTGGCCAACTATCTGAATAAGATGGGTGCCAAAATCCGCGGTGCCGGTACCGATACTATTCGCATTGAGGGTGTAGAGAAGCTGCATGGCGCAGACTATACCATTATTCCGGACCGTATTGAGGCAGGCACTTATATGATTGCTGCTGCCATGACCGGCGGTGATATTGTTGTGGAAAATGTTCTGCCGGAGCACCAGAAGCCGCTGATTGCCAAGCTGCGTGAGGCAGGTGCCGTGGTTGAGGAGGATATTGATAAGGTACGTGTTATCGGCAAGAATCCGCTGAAGGCCGTATCTATCAAAACTCTGCCTTATCCAGGCTTCCCGACTGATATGCAGGCTCAGATGATGGCGATGATGGTTATTGCCGAGGGGCGCAGCAAGGTTACGGAAACTGTTTTTGAGAATCGTTTCATGCATGTGGTTGAGCTGAACCGCATGGGTGCGCAGATTTCTACCGAAGGCCGCAGTGCCGTTATCGACGGTCCCTGCAAGCTGACAGGCTGTGATGTGCGTGCAACCGATTTGCGTGCCGGTGCAGCTATGATTCTGGCAGGCCTTGTGGCCGAAGGTACGACACGTATCGGCGATTTGCACCATATTGACCGTGGCTATGAGAACATTGTTGCTAAGCTGAAAAATCTGGGTGCAGATATTGAACGCGTAGATGTAGATTAAGGAGATATGACTAATGTTTAAAAGTATGGATATCGGTATTGATTTGGGTACCGCTAACATTCTTGTTTATGTCAAGGGCAAGGGCGTTGTCCTGAAGGAGCCTTCTGTTGTGGCTATTGATAAGGTACGCAACAAGGTATTGGCTGTGGGCGATGATGCCAGAGAAATGCTGGGACGTGCTCCCGGCAGTATCGTTGCTATCCGTCCGCTGAAGGAAGGCGTTATTGCGAACTATACCGTAACGCAGAAGCTGCTTGCTTACGTTATTGAGAAGGTTGCGGGCAAGAGCCTGTTTTTCAAACCGCGTGTTATGACCTGTGTTCCTATCGGCATTACTTCAGTAGAAAAGCGTGCTGTTATGGAGGCTACTACCCAGGGCGGTGCTTCCAAAACCTATCTGATTGAGGAACCGCTGGCAGCGGCTCTTGGTGCCGGTATTGATATTTCCGTACCGCGCGGCAATATGGTTGTTGATATAGGCGGCGGTACTACCGATATCGCTGTGCTGAGCCTTGGCGGTATTGTTGTTGATTCTTCTATCCGTATCGGCGGCGACCATTTTGATGAGGCTATTGTGCGTCATGTGAAGAAGGTACATAATGTGCTTATCGGTGAGCGCACGGCTGAAGAAATCAAAATGAATGTTGCTACTGTTATTGCCGACGGACGCAATGAGTCTATTACTGTACGCGGCCGTGATATGGTTACCGGCCTGCCGACTACCTTTAGCGTAAGCTCCGAGGATTGCCGTGTGGCATTGGAGGATGCTGTTGCTTCTCTGATTGCTACTGTGCGCGGTGTTCTGGAAAAATGCCCGCCGGAGCTGGCTGCTGATATTGTTGATAACGGTATTTATCTGACCGGCGGCGGCGCGCTGCTTGACGGCCTGGCTGAGATTATGCAGCGTGAAACCGGTATTACTACGCATATTGCCGATGATCCGCTGGAGTGTGTTGCTCTTGGCACCGGCAAGGCGCTGGAGAATCTGGATAAGCTGCATCCTGGCACTGTTTATACTGCGTCTAATCTGGCTGATTGATGTTTGGGTATTGATTGTTGATTATTGATTTTGGGGAGGAGCTGCCTTTGGCAGCTCCTTTTGTGTAGATGTGAAGAAGAAGGGCGTATGGTGTCGCAATTAATATATTGCAACCCTTCCGTCTGCTCGCAAAAGCTCGCAGCAACCTCCCCTTTCAGGGGAGATATAAAGTGCTTGTCAAATGCTGACTGTCGCAAGTTCGTCGAACTTTTATATGCTCCCTGAAAGGGAGCTGGCATCGCCGAAGGCGATGACTGAGGGTTGTGTTGCGATATATTAATTGCTCGTTAGAGCGTTCTGCTAACTTTCTTGCCTGCCCCTTTGGGGAAGGTGCCGAGCGTAGCGAGGCGGAAGGGGGCGTATACACACGACGCTCTAATACACTTTTCTTCCTTCTACCTTCGTTTTTCTCTTAAGAGGTCCTAGATATGAATTTCAAAAAACTTATATGTTCTGTTTTTATGCTGGCTGCGCTGTGTGCCGCTCCGCTTGCGGCGAGCGCCGCTCCCGTCACAGCGGTGCGCAGCAGCGTTAGTCCTGCTCGTGTACGTCTGGTGTTCGACAGCAGGGAGCCTGTTAAATATACTGCCGAAAAAAACGGCTTGCAGCTGGTGGTTACGTTGCCTGAGGGTACGGCGCTGACGCAGAAGCCTGTCTTTAAACAGGATGCGGTGATTAAAAGCATCACTGTTCCTGCCAAAAAGAAGAAAAAGGCACAGGTGGTTATAGATTTAACTAAGGATTGCCAGTATAAGCTTTATCCGCTGAAGAATCCTGACCGTCTGGTGCTGGATATTTACCGCATTCCTATCAGCAAAACAACGATGCAGCTTTCCGGCGGCGTTACCTATACCTATGCGCAGGAGGAGCTAAACGGCAGACCGCTGGTAAGCTATCTGGTGAGCGTTGCGCCTTCGGCGCGCCTGGAGCTGAGGCCGTTTTCTGCCGCAGGTATGTATAACGGACGCGGCAGCCTGGCTAAGCAGGCGGCGGAAAGAGGTCTTGTGGCTGCCATCAATGCGTCGTATTTTGATACCGACGGCTGGGTTATCGGCAACGTTAAGGATAAGGGCAATTTTGTCGCTATGGATGCTACGCCGCGCAGCGGTTATGTAGTGCAGGGCAACGAGCAGAAGATTGTGCGCGACATTGCTTACACCGGCAGCGTAACACTTCCTGACGGCAGAGCGCTGCAGCTGAAGGGCATGAACCGTGCGCGCATTGCCAATGATTTGGTGCTGTTTAATTCCTATTACGCTACGTCGACCAAAACGAATCAGTACGGGCGTGAGGTGAAAATCAAAAACGGTCGCGTTGTTGCTGTTTCCACAGCAGGCAATATGTCTTTGGAGCCGGGTTGCGTAGTGCTTTCCGGTCATGGCACAAATGCGGCTGCTCTGGCAGGCCTGCGCCTGGGCGACCATGTAATACTCACGCAGAGCCTTGGCAGCAGCATTGCGGATGCGGCAACGACTGTTGTCAGCGGCGGTCCACTGCTGGTAGAAAACGGCAGGGTGAATGTGCGTACTGCGGAGGAGCAGATGGCTCCCGATATTGCGCGTGGCAGAGCACCGCGTACTGCAATCGGACTGAAGCAGGACGGCACGCTTTTAATGCTTGTTGTTGACGGCAGAAGCAGTGCTTCCGCAGGCATGACACTTGCGGAGCTGGCGCAGTATTTTGTGAAGCTGGGTGCGGTGAGCGCTGTCAATTATGATGGCGGAGGCAGCAGCGAAATGGTCATCAACGGCAAAATCGTCAACAAGCCTTCGGACGGGCGCGAGCGTTTGGTGAGCATCGGTCTGGGATTGTTCATCAAATAAGCTGGTTGTATAGGCAAAATAAAAAACAAGGGGCGGTCACGCGTTAGCTGTGACAGCTCCTTGTTTTGTTGTTGCGGGTTATAGCTTAATCCTCGGTGATGATAACGCCGGTGCCTATGCCGCCGTTATCACTGCAGACAAGCTCCTTAAGGCTTTGGATATCCGCATTGCGCAGGCGGATACAGCCTTCGGAGGCCATGGTGCCGATAGAGGCGGGGTCATGCGTACCATGAATGCCGATGCCGATCCAGCCGGTGTCCAGCGAAAGGAACCAGGGGCCGTAGGCACCTTCGATTACGCCCTTGCCGTCACTGAAATCGTGCGTCCAGTAATGCGCCGGGCAAATCTCTTCGATGCGGAAGGGAACCTGCGCCGAAGGCACGCCTACTGCCGCACCTGTGTAGTAGGAGGGAATAGCTGCTGCACTGCCCCAGGAGGTGGGGGTGCGGTTGTCGCCGGTGTACTGCTTGTCACCGGGATTTTTGGCAACAGCGATAGGATAGCTGCAGACTGCTTGCTCTACGCCCTGCTGATAGACGTCAAGGCGGTAGCTTTGCTTATGGATGCAGATGAGATATCTGGCGTTGCCGAACAGCGCGGACGCAGGCGCCGCAGCTGCCAAGCTGCAGCTTAGCAGCAGGCAGACGCTAAATATTAAGCCTAAAAGTTTTTTGAGCATTGGTGATACTTCCTTAATGCTTATTTAGCAGGCCACGCGTACAAAATCTGCACTTACATAGCCAACCTCACCTTGAGCGTTAATAGCCTTCCACCATTGGCGTCCCTCGGCTTCGAATGCGCCTTTTAACGGTGCTATTTCTTCGCCGGACATCAGCGAATCAATTACATTGCTGTCCGTGGAGGGGGCGGTGCGGAAGTTTACATAGTCGCCGGTTAAAACCAGTTTTACGCCGGGAGCCCAATAGCTTTCCATGTTTTCAAATTTGCTGTAGAGGTTGGATATTCTTTGATTGGAGTATTGCAAACTTTCGGCAGACATGTTGTCTCCGTATTGAGCATAGCTTTTGCTGGCAGGGATAGAGTGTGCATTTTCGGTGCGGAGCTCATCGTAGGTACTGATAAAGGCATTGATATATTTTTTGTTGTCATAAATAGTAGTCAGCCAGTAATCACCGTCACCGGAATCGGCTTCGCCCTTGGCGCTGAAGCTTACTGTGGCGCCGTTACTGTTTTGCTGCACATCATACATCTGCAAGGCGGCAAAGGCAATAGCTTTGGCCTCCATATCGCTTATGTAGATGCCCTTGCGGCTGAAGCAGGGAGCAACATATTCCTCGGCATATTTTTCGGTCATGGTATGCTTCACATCAAAGCGGGTATTTTTCAGCAGAAAGGCTTCTGTTCTGCCGCAGCGGGAGTCAATATCAGTAGGGAGCCTGCTTGCGGATGTATTATATACTGCCGCCTCCATAACAGATGTGCCGGTGAAGAGCATTGCTGCTGCCAGTGCTCCGATAGCAAAATTTTTGATTTTCATAACAACATCTCCTTTCCAGATGTGGAAATTCTAATCTTTGATGCTTATATTATAGCCAAAAAAACGCTTTTGCACCCTACCCCAAAGGGTGATTTCGGGTAGGATAGGCAAAAAAAGCGTAAAAAATTATGTGCCGGTAATTTTTTAACTGCAGATGATTTTCATAATGTTTTATTTAAGAGCGGTTTACAGTCTGTTCACTTGTCAAAATATTGCTGAGGCTGTATAATTTATGTTAGAGAAATATATCTGAAATGAGGTGAGTCACATGGGTAAAAAGTTAATAGTGATTTTGACTATTGCCGCTTTAGGCATCTTTACACTTGCTGCCGTTGGCTGTGCTGCTGTGACTGACCAGCGCGCCGCTGTCAGCGGTATTGTAGTTGCCGATGGACTGGCACAGGAGGGCACCCAGGTTAAGCAGGGTGACATTCTGGTAAAGGTAAAATCTATAGCTGGCGGCAGTATTGCTGCTGCGCGTGCTACAACTGCAGGTAAGGTTAGCCAGGTACTGGTTAAACCGGGTGATAAGATTGAGGCACAGCAGGTTGTAGCTAAGGTTAGTGAATAACGGTAAAGAAAACCGGCGAGCTTCTTAGCCGCCGGTTTTTGTAGTATTATAGAGCAAAATACCGGAAGCGGACCGGTAAATATTTTATTTTTAGGAGCGAGTATGAGAGTATTTTTATTAGCATTATTGTTTTGCTGCCAGCTGCTGACGGCAGCTGCCGCCAATGTTCCTCTGATGCCGGTGCGTGACCTGCGCGCAGGTATGCAGGGCATAGGCAAAACCGTTATCAGCGGTGATACTATTGAAACCTTCAATGTAGAAATTTTAGGTGTCAACGGCAGTGAAGCTATGGGATATAATATTTTTGTGCGCCTTTACGGCGATTTGATTGAAAAGACAGGCGGTGTTGCTCAGGGCATGAGTGGCAGTCCTGTTTATGTAGACGGCAGACTTGTCGGTGCTGTGGCCTTCGGCAAGACCTTCAACGACCCGCATTACTGCTTCCTGACACCGATCGGCAAAATGCTGCCGCTGCTGGACGAACCGAGAGAGCTACCGGCAGACTGGATTCCTAAGGGAACGGCGCTGATGGCAGGCGGTTTTACAGAATACGGCATGGAATATCTGCAGGAGAAGCTGCAGCCCTTCGGCCTGACTGCTGTCAACAGCGGCGGCACGGGCGCTTCCAGCGATAAGCCGTTGGAGCCCGGCAGCAGTGTCGGTGTTGCTCTGATGCAGGGTGATATGACTCTTGGCGCTCTCGGCACTGTTACCTGGACCGATGACAGCGGTAAGATTCTGGCCTTCGGACATCCCTTTATGCAGCGTGGCAGCAGCAATTTCTTTATGAATAAGGTGTGGGTGCTGGGCGTAGTTCCTAACCTGCAGAGCAGCTATAAGGTAGGCAATCTGGGCGAGGCTATCGGCAGCATTACACAGGACCGTGCCAGTGGTATCGGCGGCGTAGTCGGCAAGCAGCCTGCTTCTATTCCGATGTTTGTTACGGTCAACGACAGCAGCCGCGGACAGGCCAACAGCATGCGTATGCGTCTGATTGACGACGAGCAACTGGTGCCTTCGATGGTAGATGCGGCAGTAGTCAATACTGTGAGCAAGACTGTGGACCGCAACGGCGGCGGTACGGCCAAGCTGCATTTTACCATTACCGGCGTGGACAGCAAGAAGGAAATGCTGACGATTGACCGCGAAAATATGTATTATTCCAATGACGCGCTGCTGAAGAACCTGGATGCGGAGCTGACGGAGGCTGTAACGATTCTGATGCAGAACAAATTCGAGCCTGTTCAGATTTACGGCATTAACGTAGAGGCAGAGGTCAGCAATGCAGTGCAGGTGGCGGAAATTCTTAACGTGCGCACCAAGAACGCCAAGGTTAAGCCTGGTGATAAGGTAGCTGTTGATGTCACTATGAAGCCTTACCGTGGCGAAGAATTTACCAAGACGGTTTATTTCAAGGTGCCTAAGGATCATCCGGGCGGCAAGCTGGCGCTGAACGTGCGTGGCGGCAGTAGCATGGCATGGGCTATCGAATTGCTGCGCAAGCAGCAGTCCGAGGGTGTTCCCGCTGCCAAGAAAAAGGAAACACGCCACAAGCTCAGCGATTATATCAAGAGCGTGAATACGGCCGACAAGAATAATGAGCTGATTATTGATGTAGCGATGGGACAAATGCAGCCGCCGAATCCGGAGGCTGCGGCTAACGATGCCGGCCTTGCGGGTATGCTGCAGGGCTCTCCGTTCAAGCAGAAGTATCCCTTTGATTTTATTATTGACGGCGAGAGCGAAATCGTGCTTACTGTTGACAAGTAAATCTACAGAGTGATATTTTCTTTCGCTTAACAAAATTTTTCCCGTTACTGTATCGGTATGGCTGTTTTGTGTCATACATTCGCCATAATTTGGCGGTATAATAATTATGTAAAAAAAGCTGAAGATAAGGATGTAAAGATGCTGAAATCTCTCTGTGAAGCAATGGGCAACAGAATATTGGACTTCTGTGCCGCCAGCGGCAGGCTGATGCTGCTGCTGTTGGCAACGCTGCGACATCTGAAGGATGCCAACGCTAAGGAGGTTGTGCGTCAGATGGCACTGTTGGGAGCGGATTCGCTGCCGATTGTAATGATGACGATTCTCTGTACCGGTATGGTATTTTCCGTACAGACGGCCAAGGAGTTCGTGCGTCTGGGTGCGTCCTCTTCCGTAGGCGGCATTGTAGCTATCGCTATGGCGCGTGAGCTGGTGCCGGTGCTGACAGGCGTTGTTGTTGCCGGCCGTATAGGCGCGGCGATTGCGGCGGAGCTTGGCACGATGAAGGTTACCGAGCAGATTGACGCGCTGCGTGTTATGGCTGCCAATCCAGTGAGCTATCTGGTGGTGCCGCGCTTTATTGCGCTGGTGCTGATGATGCCAGTGCTGGTTGTTTTTGCCAACTTTATCGGTAATATCGGCGGCTGGGTTGTGGCGCATTATTACGCCGGCATCGGCAGCTTTACTTATGAAAATTCTATCAGGACACTGGCAGAGTTCTATGACGTATTTGGCGGCATGGTCAAAAGCTGTGTCTTTGGTGCGATAATTGCTATCGTGGGCTGCTATAAGGGCCTGAACGCGCCGAACGGCGCTGAGGGCGTTGGTCTGGCGACCACTGCCTCGGTAGTGCTTTCGATTATTCTGGTGTTTATCACCAACTATTTTCTTTCTATCGTTTTGTATGTGTAAGGAGCCGGAAATATGTCCAACAAAGCAATGATTCAGCTCCGACAACTTAAAATGGCCTTCGGCAGCAAGGTAATTCTTGATAATCTTGATTTGGATGTACGTCAGGGTGAAACGCTGGCGGTTATCGGTCCTTCCGGTACCGGTAAGAGTACCATCATCAAGCTGCTGACAGGACTGCTGGCACCTACTTCCGGCAGTATTGTTATCGACGGTCAGGAGGTAAGCGCCTTCACAGAGGATGAATGGGATGGCCTACGCCAGCATATGGGCGTAGTTTTTCAGTATTCCGCTTTGTTCGATTTTTTGAGCGTAGGCGAGAATGTAGCCTTTGGCCTGCGGCGGCACTTTAAGCTGCCGGAGGAGAAAATACAGGAGCGCGTCGGCAAGCTGCTGGAGATGGTAGGCATGCCGAATACGCAGCACATGCTGCCGGCAGAGCTTTCCGGCGGTATGAAAAAGCGCGTCGGTTTGGCGCGGGCGCTGGCTATGCAGCCGCAGATGGTTTTTTATGACGAGCCCACCTCAGGTCTGGACCCGGTAATGACGATGACCATCAGCAGGCTAATACGCAAAACTCAGCAGACGCTGGGAGTAACATCGGTTTTGGTAACACACGATATGGAATCGGCCTATTACGCCGCAGACCGTATCGCTATGCTATATAATGGACGCATTGTGCAGATAGGCACGGTTGCGGAGATAAAAAACAGCACTAATCCTATCGTTAAAGCATTTATTAACGGTACTGAATTGAAAGAGGAGGAGAAGGATGAGCAGCAGTGAGGTTAAGGTAGGTGCCTTTGCATTAGGCGGCGCAGTGGTGCTGGCCGGCATTATTACCTTTATGGGTGCTTTCAGCTTTGGCAAAAAAGGCTATGAGCTGCGCATTAACTATCCTCAGGTAAGCGGACTGATGCCTGGGCATGTTGTGCGCTATGCAGGCGTGCAGGTAGGCACGGTTAAAAAAATTAATGTGGCACACGATAAGGTAGAGGTTATCACAGAAATCAACGATGATATCAAAATACCGCAGGGAGCAACCTTTACGATTTCTTCCGACGGTATTATGGGCGAAAAATTTGTCAGTGTCATTCCTCCTGCTAAGCAGGGTAATGGCTATGTAGCTGAAGGCAGCACGATTAACGGTGTTCCAGGCGGCGGTATGGATGAGTTTTTTGCTTCCTCCGGTGATTTGGTGAAGCGTATGGAAAATATAGCCAATGCCTTTGAAAATGTTTTTGGCGACAAGGAAGTACAGCAGGCCATGAAATCCGGCTTTAAGAATATGAATGACATCGCCGAGAACATGAATACCTTCACGAAGGTCATGGCTGATGTGGCAGTAGCCAACCAGCAGGATATTACTTCGATGATTCATCAGATTAATGAGCTGAGCCAACGTATGAACGGCACGGCGGCACATATCGAAAGCATTATGGCCGGTGTGGACAATAACGGCAAGACAGGCCAGAATGTGGCTGCGATTGCTCAAAATATGGCGGACACCAGCCAGCGTATGGAAAATATTGTCGAGGTGCTGGAAACTGTAGCCAAGGATCCGGTAACACAGAAATCGCTGAAGGAAACGCTGGTCAACGTCAAGGAAACGAGCGAGCGTGCCAACAGAATTTTGGGAACCATCACCGAGGCGAAGGTTTCGACTGACGCCGGCTTTGCCGCCAAGGGCGGTGACTGGCGCGGCAGCTTGGGCGTAACGCTGCATCCTGCGGATGATACCTTCCTTTATATGGGCGGTTATGACATCGGCAATGCCAATAAATTCGATTTTCTCGTAGGCCGTCAGTATGGCAACGCTGCTTTCAGTATGGGTGCCATGCAGGGTGACTTCGGCGTCGGCGCCAGCTATGATTTAGGCAGGGATTTCAGATTGTATTCCCAATTATACGATTTTGATGATCTCAAGGTGCGTCTGGGCGGCGAATTCCGTTTGCATGATAACCTGTCGCTTTACGGCGAAACCATGGATGTGCGCGGTAATAAAGCTAATACTTATATGGGTGTGCGTACTTATTTCTAAAAAATATTTGACAAACAGCCCTAAATAAATATATAATTTTACTACTGACTGATTAGTCAGTTTTAGAAAATGGAGGTTTTTCGGATGAATAGAAATAAATTAACAAAACGTTTCTTGCTTTTATCTGCAGCGCTGACCATGGCACTGGGCCAAAGTGCTTTTGCCGGCGAAACCGTTGCTTTAAATCTGGACGACGCTATGCTGCGTGCTTTCCAGACCAACCCGACTGTAAGCATTGCCCAATACGAGCTTGACAGTGCGCGTGCCAGCTACAACGCTGCCCGCCAGAGCCGCGGTATCAGCATTAGCGCTAATCATACTACTCAGCGCGGCGGTTATGATGATCTTCATCAAGATATTACCGGTCTTTGGACTAAGGGTATCGGCAATAACCATGCCAACAGCCTGAGCGCTTCTCTGCCTATTTTTACCGGCGGTAAATTAAGCGGTACTATTAAGCAGGCAAAGGCTAACTATCAATACAATGAGGTTGGCGTACAGCGCACCTATAACGAAATGCGTTCTACCGTTACCGACGGTTATTTTAATATGTTGCAGGCAGATAATATCCAAAAGCTCAGTGCGGAATCCGTTACCCGCCTGGAGGACCATCTGAAAAATGTTCAGGCACAATATAACGTTGGCGTGGTAGCCAAGGTTGACGTGCTGCGCTCTCAGGTGGAGCTGGCCAATGCTAAACAGACACTGATTCAGGCAGAAAATGCCTATCAGGTTGCTGAAGCGAACATGAACAAAATCGTCGGTCTGCCGATGGATACTACTCTGAAGCTCGATAATCTGCTGGTTTATAATGCTTATGATAAAAACATGGATGACTGCCTGGCTTATGCTGCCGAGCACCGTCCTGAGCTGATGCAGGCTAAATATGGCGTGGATGCTGCCAAGGGTGCTTTGATGGTTGCCCGCAGCGGTCATATGCCGCAGGTTGCTGCCAGCGCTACTCAGCAATGGAGTGACAGCAGTTGGCCCGGTGATGACAACGGCAAATGGGGTGTCGGCGTAAATGTCAGCATGAATGTGTTCGATACCGGCGTAACTCTGTCCAAGATTCACGGCGCCGAGGCTGATTTGAAAAAGGCTGAGGAAACCTACCGCAATACCGTGGACTCTGTAAATCTGGATGTCCGCAGCAATTATCTGGGACTGCGCGAAGCAGAAAAACGCATCAGCACCACTAAGCTGGCTGTAGAGCAGGCTGATGAGGATTACCGTATCGCTCAGCTGCGTTATATGTCCGGCGTTGGCACCAATACTGACGTACTTGATGCTCAGGTTGCTCTGACTCAGGCTAAGACCAACTATACTAAGGCGCTGTATGATTACAATACCTCCAAGACAGCACTGGAAACCTCTATCGGCGTGCCGATGAGCAATCCTGCTACTGCCGTAAAGGTGCAGGCTGCCAAAACTGCCGAAGCAGCAAAAACAACTGAAGAAGCTGCCAAATAATTAAGGCTTAATTTAATATTTGATGATACAAGTAAGCTGGTGAGGCGTAGGCCAAGCCAGCTTTTTGTATGTGCAAATTCTCCAAAAGCTGCTGCTAAAGAATTTTCTTCTCAATAAGAGGATGTTTTCTGATGATGTCGAATAAATAAAAGTCGGAGTATATAAAAAAACAGTCTTGTCATATTTTTGTCATAGAATTTTGTTAAACTATTGAATGGTGAAGTGTCATGAAAAAATATCTACAATTTGTTGGAGCATTAATCATACTGCTTGCGGCAGGCTATATCTTTTTAGTTCATACGGTGATGCCTAAATACATTAAGCAGGCGATACCGCAAATGCAGCAGCTGGCAGCGGAATACATCAACGGCAGTGTTTCTATCGGCGGCCTGAAATGGGAAGGCGGCCTGACAGCCGAGCTGACGGATGTTGTCGTAAAGGATGCCAAGGGTGAGAAGGTGGCCGAGCTGCCGCGTACTGTGCTTACGCTGCGCCCATGGCTGGCAATGCAGAAGCCTGAGCGTGCGCTGAGCAGGATTGATGTGATGCGCCCGAAAATATATCTCACAATGAATGACAAAAATAAATGGAATATGCAGAATCTGCTGAAGCCGTCGGATTCTGAGGAAACGCCTTTTTACGGTACGCTGGCGGTAGACAAGGGCGAGCTGGTGGTAACTATGCCGCAGGGCAAGTGGCAGTTTGGCGTGGAAGGCAATATCAACGGCGGTGCCAATCCTGATTTTGCCGTGGATTTGTCTGTGACAAGCGGTGCCGATAAGCTGAAGCTGACCGGCACGATGACTACCAAGGGCGAAGGCCGCATGAAGCTGACCGGCGATAAGCTGGCGCTGGCACCCTATGCTGCTTTGGCTAAGCAATATGGTAATGTCGATGAGCTGCAGGGCGGCTTAGGCAAGCTCGCTCTGATTTATGTGAATAAGAACGGCAAGCAGCGCTTTAGCGGTGAAGTGAAGCTGGCAGCACTCAGCGGTAAGCTGAGCCTGGCAGGCGAGCAGCACAGTCTGCAGCTTGACGGCTTGGTACGCGCGGATGAAAATCTGGTGAGCGTCAGCAGTCTTGACGCTCTGGTTGACGGGCAGAAGCTGCACCTGGAGGGTGAAGCCGATTTGCGCAACACCGATTCTCCTTCAGGCTTTGGCGTGCTGAGCAGTGATGCCTTGGCCTATAAAGGATATAAGGCAGAAAAGCTGCGTGTGCCGTTTGATGTATCTAAGGACGTTGTGCAGCTGCATGATGTGAGTGCGCAATACGGCGGCGGTACGATTACCGCTAACGGTACGTATGACCTTAAGGAGCAGGTGCTGACGGCAGACGCACAGCTGCAGCAGGTTACGCAGAGTTTGCCCGGCAAACAGCAGGAGCAGGTGCATATTAACGGCAAGCTTGCTGTTCTGGCCAAGCTGGTGCAGGATAAGCTTACGCTGCACGCTGCTGCCGATACAATGGATATCAGCTGGCGCAGCCTGAAGCTTAACCGATTGGCCTTTGACGGCAGCTATGACAGTAAGGGCTTAGTTATTGATGATCTCAGCTTTTTTGCCGACGGCGGCGGTACCTTGGCTGCCAAAGGACGTGTTGCCAAGGATGGTGCTTTAGCTGTGCATGGACGTATGGCAGATTTCCCGATTGATTCCGTGCTGGCTGCGGCTGGTCAGGATGGACGCGGACTGTGCTCCACCGGCTTTGATGTTGGCGGCACGCTTGATGCTCCGGAGTTTTCCGGTATGGTACAGCTGACGCAGGCTGAATTTATGTCGCAGAAGCTTAACGAAGCACATGGCATTATCAGCATGAAGGATAATATCCTGGGCTTTAAGGAGTTTGCCGCGCATATGGATCAGGGACAGCATATTCTTAATGGTACGATTAATCTGCAGGGCACAGAGCCTGTGGCGGACCTTACGCTGACAACGAAGAACGTGCGCATTGAGCCGCTGATGGTGCTTGTGGGCAAGCCCGATATAGTTACCGGTAATCTTGATAATGTGATGCAGGTAAAAGGCAGCCTCAGCCATCCTTATATTCATGGCGAGGTGCATGCTGCCGATGGCAGTGCCGCCAAGCAGCTGTTTAATAATATCAGCGGTCATTATGCTTATGAGGACGGTCTGCTGAGATTGCAGGATTTTGTAGTCAATGCCTTTTACGGCAGCCTGACCTTGGATGGCACTATAACGGCAGACCAAAGACTGAACTTTGTTATGGATGCCAAGAATGTTGATCTGGAGCATTTGCCGATAAGTGATGATACAGTCGATTTGGGCGGCAAGGTTAATGCTAAGGGACATTTGAGCGGTACCCTCACAGCTCCCTTCTTTGACGGCGAAGTCAGCAGTGAAAAGATAACTGTCAATGGTGAAGCTTTAACGGAGCTGGAAGGAACGCTTGCCAGCAACGGACGTGATAAGAATAAGCTGAATGCTTCTTTTAAGCAGCCTTATCGTGACGACCCTGTCAATTACGGCTTATACAGTGCAGACCTCAATCTCAACCTTGTGCAGCATTATATTGAGGGCAAGGTGGAAAATATTTGGGGTGATATCGGCGGCCTGCTGCGCATGGCGCGCCTGGATTACGATATCAACGGCCTGATGCAGGGACAACTGCTGTTCAGCTACAACGGCCGTGGTGAAGGCGTAAAGATTACAGCTGCAGCCGATAATGTAAAAATTCATGATCTTAATTATGCCCACATGCGTTTTGAAGGACGCGTGGATAAGGGCGGCGTGCTACATTTTGACAATGTCAGACTGCAGGAGCAGGACGGCGTAAGCGATAGAGGAATTATCGCTGTCGGCGGTTCGATTGATATTAAGCAAAAGCTGTTGGATGTAGAGGCTGCCGCAGTGAAGGCTAACCCGGCGATTGTAACTGCAGTCATGAAGAATCCGCCGGAAATCAAGGGTGAAACGGATATGCTGGTGCAGGTGCATGGCAGCTTTGACAATCCTCAGGGAACAGCTTCGCTGGAAATTACCAACGGTTCTGTTGCCGGCGTAAGTGTGGACGACATGACTGCAATGCTGGCTCTGGCTGACGACAACATTAAGCTGCAGCAGCTGATTGCCACGAAGGATGCTTACGGAGTCAGCGCGGCAGGTGATATTCCGCTTGATTTGTTCCGTGATAAGAATCAGCGTCATAACCCTGATGCGCAGATGAATATTGTTATGGATCTGGATAAGGCACGTTTGGGAATCCTGCCGGCGCTTACCAAAATGGTTGAATGGGGCGTAGGAGATACGCAGGGAAAAATCCGTCTGGCCGGTACGTTGGAGGAGCCGCTGCTTTTCGGTTCTGTTAAAATAGCCGGCGGCAGTGTTAAGGCTAAATATATCAACACAGTCTTTGATGATATTAATCTGGATGTGGTGTTTAACGGCAATACCGTACAGCTGAAGAATCTTTCTGCTAAATTAGGCAAGGGTACGCTCAGTGCCGAAGGCAGCTATGCACTGCATACCGATGCTGATACAGCCTACAGTCTGCATATCAAGGCAGATAAGGTACAGCTGGTCTCCAAGATTTTCACCGGTACGATTACGAGTGATGTAACCTTGCAGCCGGAGCAATATCCGGATATGAAAAAACGTAAGGGCAATACTGCACCGCCGATGGCCTTCCGCCCGCGTATCAGCGGCAGTCTGCGTTTGGATGATGTGCTGATTAACATGCCGACGGTACCCGAGCTGGGTGAGGGCGACAGCAACATAGGCCTCGATATGAAGCTGGTACTGGGCCCGAAGGTACATCTGTACAACAGCTATCTGTATGATATCTGGTTGAAGGGCGGCATTGATATCAAGGGCAGCACAGTCTTCCCGATGATTGACGGCACGATTAAGGCCGATAAGGGTACAGTCAAATATCTGCGTACAGACTTTAAGCTGAATCAGGCAGGTCTGGTATGGGTTGATCCCGGCAGCTTTCTGCCGAACGTAAATCTGGACAGCACAGCGCGCTTCAGCCGTTATAATATCTTTATGAAGATTAACGGCCCCGTAAGCGAAATGGATTTGCAGCTGACAAGTGATCCGCCGCTGACACAAAATACGATTGTGCGTATGCTGACGCTGCAGCGCGAAAGTGCAGGCAGTAACGAGGTTACCGGTGATGATATGGCAAATCTGATGACTGTCGGCCTGCAGATGACAGTGCTGGGTGACGTGGAGATGTTTGTCAAACAGACATTGGGACTTGACCAGTTCCGTATCTACACCGGCAAAACACGCTCCGGTATTGGCTTTGAAAGCTCTTATGACCGGAATAAAGAGTTGACGGCAGATGACAAAAACCAGTATAATGTTTTAGTAAGCAAATATCTTAATAATAATTTTATGATTGGTTATACAACAAGCTTTGATGCTGTTGACAGAAGCATTTTCGGACAGTACGATATCAGTAAGCACATGAATATCACTTATTCACGCAGCTACGATATGTCGAAGAATCCGAAGGACTGGTATGGCTTGGAATATAAGATTTCGTTCTAAGCAAAGAATATTTTACGAGAGGAGGTGAACAGATGCTGCAAGGATATCTGGAAGAGCTGCGCAAGACTTCGCTGCTGGAGCCGGAAGAAGAGCTGGAGCTTTGGCGGCGTGACGCTGCCGGTGACGAAGCAGCGCATCAGCGCCTGATGACAGCTTACCAGCCGTTGGTTTTCAAAATTGCGTCGAGCTTCAGGCTGCCTGAGGCCGATACAATGGAGCTGATTCAGGAAGGCATGGTGGGACTGCTGGAAGCGGCGGAAAGCTATGATTATAAGCGTCAGGTAGCCTTCAGCCTGTTTGCCTCATACCGTATCAGAGGAAGCATGGTAGATTATCTGCGGCACAGCACGGATAAGGGCATGCTTTATCTTGACAGTGAGCTGTCCAAGGGCTTTACCTTAAGTGATGCTCTGCCGTCGGAGCTGGCATCTCCCAGCGAGGTGACGGAACAGCATCTGCTCTGCGAAAAGGTGGCGCAGGCGATGGACCGCCTGCCGCTGAAGGAGCAGCAGGTGCTGCAGGGAATGTACTTGGAGGACAGGCCGGCGCAGGCAGTTGCCGATGCTATTGATGTAAGCCTCGGTCATGTTTACCGTCTGCAGAAGCAGGGTGTGCGCCGTATCCGCGGCATGCTTTCCCGCTTTATACATGAATTTAATAAGGAATAGTATTTAGGCTGATAAATAACGAAAAAAAGCGAAAACGCAAGTTAGCTTTACTAAATCTGTTGTAATCATCTGAAATGACTTGTGAAAACTCAAGGCAGCAGACGATTATATAAGACATAGTTATTAAAAACAATTATGCACAGAAAGGGGTAAAAGCATGACGCAGTCAAGCCGTACATTGTTTCAACGCATCCGCTGTATAAAGAGCAGTCTGGATAAGGCGGAGCAAAGCTTTATGGATAATAAGGATATACGGGGCGAGCTTGATTTGATGCTGGCGGAGGCTGAGCTGAAAAATCTGCGTCGGAAGAAGGACCGCCCCTGGAGCTGGAACCGGCAGGTTCTGGCAGGATGTGCAGCTGTTTTGCTGATAGTTGCCGGTTTTGGCGGCTGGTGCTTTGCCAGAAACCATTACCGTGTGAAGGCGCAGGCTGCGTTGCCGCCGCCTGTGGCAGCACCTGTGGTCAAGCCGGAGCAGAAAATACCGGTGCAGGCTGTGGTGCCCAAGACTGCAGCTATACAGAAACAGCAAGCTAAGGATACACCGGTACAGGAGAAACAAGGCACTCCCGACCGTGTTACTATATCTAAAGCCGATATGCACAAATTAGTGCAGTCAGCGCGAGTTGAGTTGAGTAACTCTAAATGAAATATGAGGAGGAATATCAATTGAAGAAACAAAAATTATGGCGGCCTCTGACAGTAGGCCTGACAGCAATGATGCTGGCCGCACCTGTCTATGCCCAAGAAATTCAGACACCTGCTATGGGTGCTGATACCTCTGTAACGCAGACTGCACCGTCATCACATCAGGAGGAAAACAAGCTGGCTCCTTACATTGGCAAGACCATTACCAAGCAGATTATTGAGGGTAATGTTACTGTGCCTGAGGCTGAAATTGCCGCTGCTTTGAAAACCAAACCCGGCATGCAGTTTACCGAAGCAGGCCTGAGCGAGGATTTGAGCGCTATTTATGATTTGGGCTGGTTCTATGACCTGCGTCCGGAATTCAAGACGGTACCTGAAGGCGTACAGGTAATTTACCATGTTATGGAAAACCCTGTATACCAAAAAACAGATGTTGAGGGCAACACTGTATTGAACAAGCAAAGAGTTGCAAGCTTTTTTGACCTGGAGCAGGGCAAAATTGCCAACCTGAAGGATATTAATAAATGCGTACAGAAGCTGGAAGAGGAATACCGTTCCAACGGCTACATCCTGGCGCGTGTTACCGACGTGCATATGGAAAAGGATGGTACTCTGAAGGTTGCTGTCAACGAAGGTATTGTTGAAGGCTTCAAGGTTAAGGGCAACGTAAAAACCAAGGATTATGTTGTTACCCGTGAAATGAAGCTGAAAAAAGGTGAGCCGTTCAATGCCAAGGCTGCCCGCCGCAGTATGCAGCGCGTATATAACCTGGGCTATTTTGAAGACGTTAACATTAAGCTGAATCCGGGCCGTGAGCCTAACGGTGTTGAAGTAGAAATTTCCGTAGTTGAAATGAACACCGGTACCTTCGGTATCGGCGCAGGCTACAGCAATGCCGACGGCTTTGTAGGCATGGTTTCCATCGGCGATAAGAACTTCCGTGGTATTGGTGACAAGATTAACCTGCGCTGGGAGTTCGGCGGCGAGGATAACAAGAACTATGACTTCAGCTATACCCGCCCCTGGCTGGATGACAAGGAAACCAGTGCTACCATTAACCTTTACGATATCACCAACGAATACGCCGATTACAATATCGACGGTGACGAAATTGCCCGCTATGACAAAAAGCGTCGCGGTCAGGAAATTACCTTCAGCCGCAGAACCCATAATGAATTTGTCAGCAACTACATTACGATTAAAAACCGTGATGATATCTACAAGGGCGAAGCTGACGGCTACGAAGGCGACTCTAACCAGTATTACGAGAATAAATTCTTCGAGAAAAATGACAAAGGTGAAATTATCAACAAAAGTGATAAATATGAATCTTGGATGCCTGAAACTGCCGCTGAGCGCCGTAAGGAAAACTTTGGTGTTACCCGCAGTATTACCTTCGGCCGCGTATATGATTCCCGCGACAATATCTATGATCCGCATGAAGGCAAGCGCATCGGCTACAGCGTAGAATGGGCCGGCGGCATGGGCGGTGACTTTGACTTCACCAAATGGACCGCTGACTGGCGCTACTACTTCCGTGCAGGCGGCGAAAGCGTTTGGGCATTGAATTTGGGCGCAGGCTATGCAAGCGGCGATATGCCGTTGTCTCAACGCTTCACCATGGGCGGCAGTGACACCCTGCGTGGCTATGAGGATGACCAGTTCCGCGGCAACAGCATGCTGAAGGCAACTCTGGAATACCGCTTCCCGATTGTCAAGAAGGTTCAGGGCGTACTCTTTACCGATAACGGTTATGCATGGGATAAACGACATGAGGATGAATTTGATATGGGCCTGCTCAAGAACAGCTACGGCGTTGGCCTGCGTATCAACTCTCCGCTGGGACCGGTAAAACTGGACTATGGCTACGGCGAAGATGGTGGCAAGTTCCACTTTAGCTTTGGTGGACAGTTCTGATTTTGCGGAGAATATTTAGGCTATGAAGCTGAATAAGATTCTGTTCTGTGCTGCAATGACAAGCATCTTGCCATTGCAGCATGCTTTTTCTGCACCGGTTAACAGTGTAGAAGTACAAGTTATAGATACTAACGGCGGCACCAGCCAACTGCTGCTGCAAAAGATGAGCGGCAGCATGCAGGTGGTGGCGGACCAGCTGTTTATTGATAAGGATACGGCGATGATTACCGCGGCCGGGGAGGACTATGCCCGCCTGCTGACGGAAATCGGCGACAGGGTATTCACCGGCTACGAGCTTACTGATGTTAAGCTGGATGTAGGCGAAAATACACAGGTGAAGCTGTATGCACGTCCCTGGAACAAGGTTATCGAAAAACCGTTTATCGATTTGCAGTTTTCCGGAGTAGAGCCGCAGACGGCGGCGCTGCTGGAGCGGCGTATTCCTGCGCTGCATGCTCAGCTGGAGCAGGCCATCAGCGGTGCATCGGTGGATGCGGGTGACTGGGCCGGCGGCGTACTGCGCAAGCTGGTACGCAGCGAGGTGCAGGCACAGCTGCCGGAATTTAAGCCGGCGGTGGATGTGTTGCAGGAAAACGGACGCACGGTAGTGCAGGTCGTTATCTATCCCGTAGGACAACTGGTGCGTAATATCCGCTATGAATTACGCAGTGAGGCTATTCCCAATGTGCTTTTGATGAAGCTGAAGTATAAATATGCCGGCGAATGCGACAAGCTGCGCGGTTTGCCTGTTGCTTATGTGCAAAGGCACCGTCAGGAGCTGGAGCAGCAGCTTTTAGAAAAGCTCATGACTGAGCTGGAGGTAAAAAATTATCAGCTGCGCCCGGAGATTAAAATTACTCCCGGTGCTGATCTCGGCGTAAATATTATGATTGAATCGGATGATTATAAAATCTGGTTTGAGGGCTATGGCGACATCGGCCGTGATAAGGAAAATCTTTCCGGCAAGGCGCATCTTGGTAAAATGATTTCGCCGCACGATGAGATTTTCGGTGAGGCGGAGGTTATCCTGAATAACGTACAATGGCGTTTCGGCACAGGATATACGCATTATTGGGGCAAGAGCGGCTGGAGCTACGTACGGCGGATACCGATAGGCGACAATAATTATCGTCTGGAGTACAGCCTGAGTCCTAAATGGCGTTTGCGTGTCGAGCATTTTTCCGGTGATAACCGTAATGAATTTGCGGTGCGCTACCGCATTCATGAATTCCTTAGCGCGGAATATGTTTACGGCGGTAAGGATTTTTACCTGCGTCTGATAGGAAATCTCTAGCAATTCTTGAAAGAATTAGCGCAGGCTGATATAATAAGATATATTATTGCAACAGACAGTACAAAAACGGATGACGGCAGCTTGCTGCTGTTTTCTGCTGTTGTAGCTTCTGAATTTTTGTATGAGGAAAAGAAGGTAGGGATTTAGATTATGATGCAGAAATTGCGTAACCCTAAAAATGTAAAGCTGATCTCCTTGTTTGTAGCAGCGATTTTCGTACTGGGCTGCTTTGCGCTTTCCGTAACGCAGAGCGGTGTAGGCAAGAGTGCTTTTGCCGCTTCCAGCGAATCCGCTATCGGTGTAGTTAACTATCAGATGCTGGTAGCACAAAGCCCGGATCTGAACGACGTTAATACAGCCATGAACAAAGAAATCGAAGCTGCCCAAAAGGATTTCAATGAGAAAAGCAAAACCATGAATGAGGCAGAAAAGAGAAAGTATTATACTCAGACTCAGGAACGTCTGGCTAACAAACAAAAAGAGCTGATGGACCCTGTACTGAAGAAGATTGAAGCCAGCATCAAAAAGATTGCTGACAAAAAAGGTCTGGCAGTTGTAGTAGATAAGAACACTGTTGTTTTCGGCGGTGTAGATATTACCGACGAGGTTGCCAAGGCTATGCAGGCAGGCAAATAACAGCTTCTGCAGCGCTGCTGCTCTGAAGTTGGCAGCTTGCCTTGTGTAATGGCAATTTAATCGCGGTATTTACGGATGGACAGCAATGTTATTGGAGGCAGGCATGAAGAAGAACAAGCTGGTAAAAATAAGTGCTATTATTGCAGCTGCTCTGCTGATTTCGGCATGCAGTACCAATGTCCGGGGACCGCAGGAAAAAATTGCTGTTATCAACTGGGAGCAGGCGGTAAGCGCCCATCCTCAGTATGCTAAGCTGGAGCAGGGTGAAAAAATTCTGCAGGATTTGCTTAATAAGCGTAAAGGTCAGGAAGAGCTGGCCAAGGCGCAGCTAAGCAGCCTGAATAAGCTGCGCAGTTTGCGGCAGCTCAGCCAGCAAAGCTTTATGGAGGCGGATTTCAATACCCGTATGGTAGAACAGAGGGAGATTGAAAATGCCAAGCTCCAGAAGTTTGTGGCACAGGCTGAGGCAGATGCTGACAATCAGCTGGCTGCACGCAAAAAAGATGTCGAAGATGCCTATAAGCTGAAATTATTTAACCTGCGGGCTCTTCTGGAGGCTGTTAAAATGAAGCCTGATGAACGTCAGGCCGTTGAAAAACAGCTGCAGGAGCTGCAGAAAGAGCGCGGTGCGCAGATTGCCGAGCTGCAGGCGGAAAAACGCCGTCTGGTTGATGCTAAGGTACTGCCGTATAAGGCAGAAGCCGAGCAGCGGATACGTGATATGACGCAGCAGCAGCATGCTCAGGCTATACAGCAGCTTAAATCGCCGGAGGAACGCGACAAGGAAATGCTTGACGCAGCACCGAAGGCCTTCAATAATGCACTGAGTATTATAGACAGAGAAATTGATAAGCAGCAGGAAAAGAACGATAGCCTGAAGAAGCAAATCAATCAGGATATCGAAAGCCAGGCTGTGAAGCTGGCGCATGAGCGCGGCTATACTATTGTTTTCAATAAGTTTAGAGTTAATATGAAGGCAGAGGATATTACCGCTGCTATAATAAAGGCCATGAAAAAGGCATGATATTGTTAAGTGCCCGGGCCTGATATGAGCTATAATTAAGTGAGGTTAAAAATTATGAAAAAAATTATTGCCGGTCTGATGATTGCAGCGTCTATGTTTACTTTCGGCTGCAGCGGACGTAATGCTGATTTTGGTACTGTTGATATGAGCAAGATTGAAGCAGAAGCTCCTATCGTAAAAACAACTCAGGAAGATGTAACTAAAAAAATGACCGACCTGAAAACCCAGATGGATAAGGACATGGAAGGCAAAACCGGCGATGATGCCAAAAAGGTTGCCGAAGATTACGGTGCAAAAGCTAAGCTGATTCAAAGCGAAGCACAAAATAAGCTGAAGGCCAGCTTGGATACTGCTCTGAAGCAGGTTTCCGACGAGAAAAAGCTGGGCGCTATTTTAGACAAGCGTGCCGTTCCTCAGGGCGGTACCGATGTTACCGGTGACGTAATTGCAAAAATGAAATAAGCAGCACTCTGAAGCGGGCGGATAGTCCGTCCGCTTTTTGCGTAAGCGGCTTTACGGTGGAGGTATGAAATGGAGAAGAGTGTACAAGAATTAGCAGAATTTTTAAAAGGCACGGTAGAGCATGATAACCCCGAATTGCGCATTACCGGCGTTAACGGACTGGTTGAGGCAGGACCGAAGGATATTTCCTTTGCGGTGCCGCCGCATGTAGAGCACTGTCATCTCAGCAAGGCCGGCGTAATGGTTCTCAGTTCCGAAGACCCGGAGCTTGACGGACGCCCTGTTATCAGAGTTGCCAACCCGCGTGCAGCCTTTGCCGCACTGCTGGAGCTGTTCCGTCCGCAGGAAGAGGTTGAGCGTGTTATCAGTCCTTATGCTTATGTATCCAAGAAGGCAAAGATCGGCAGCAATGTTGCTATTCAGCCCTTTGCTGTTGTTGAGGATGATGCCGAAATCGGCGACGGCTGCGTAATCTATCCGCATGCTTATGTCGGCAAGCGCGTAAAAATGGGCAAGGATTGTACCATTTATCCTAATACCACTATCCGTGAGGACTGTGTACTGGGTGACAGAGTTATTCTGCAGTCCGGTTCTGTAATCGGCGGCGACGGCTTTGGCTATATTACCCAAAACGGCAAGCACAGCAAGGTGCTGCAGACCGGTAATGTAGTGCTGCAGGATGATGTAGAAATCGGCAATAACACCTGTATCGACCGTGCTACAGTTGACAGCACTATCGTTGGCAAGGGCACCAAGATCGATAACCTGGTACATCTCGGCCACAACGATATCTTAGGTGAAAACTGCCTGGTTGTTGCTCATGTAGGTATTTCCGGCAGTGTAACCGTAGGCAACAATGTTACCTTTGCTGGTCAGGTTGGTACTGTCGGTCATATTACCATCGGCAGCAACTGCGTCTTTGGCGGCAAAACCGGTATTACCAATAACGTCCCTGACAATTCCGTTATGGGCGGCTTCCCTGCAATGCCTATGAAGGAATGGCTGCGTCAGGAAGCAAATCTGCGCAAGGTGGGCGATATGCTCAAGCGCGTCAAAGCTCTGGAAAAGGAATTGGCAGAGCTGAAAAAATAATAGGGTGGTGAAAGCTTGTTAGGTTATTATATAGTCAAGCTTTTTAGTAAATTTATGTGCATCTCCCCCATGTTGCTGCGCAAGCTGGTGGCAAAATTCCTGGGCAGCGTAGCAGTGGCGGTTGTACCGCGCTGGCGTATGCAGATGGCAGAGGCCAATATCCGCGAATGCCTGGGGGTTGACGAAGCAAGAGCTGCGGAAATCGCTGCAGACAGTCTGCATCGCTTCGGCCGCATGGTCGTTGAGGTTATGCGCTTCCCGCTGCTGAATAAGGATAATATTGACAAGAAGGTAAAGGTAGAGGGCCTGGAATATCTGGAGGCTGCTTATGCTCAGGGCAAGGGCGTCATTATGGCTACAGGTCACTACGGCAACTGGGAGCTTTTGGGCGCTACCGTAGCGCTGCACGGTTATCCGATGCTTTCTATTACCCGTAAGCAGAACAACGGTCATATGGATAAGCTTATCAATGAATTCCGCCAGATGGTGGGACAGAAGGTTACCTATAACCGTGGCGAGCATGGCCTGCTGGCTATCAGCCGTATGCTGCGCGAAAAAAATCTTCTGGGCATCCTTTATGACCAGGATACGAACGACGATGGCGTACGTATCGACCTGTTCGGCAAGGATTCTGTTATCCCTATGGGACCGGCGGCGCTTTCGCGTATTTACGGTTCGCCGATTTTACCAATCTTTTTGCACAATAATACAGATGGCACCTGTACGGCTAAAATCTATCCTCCCTTGTACACCCCGAAAACAAAAAACAAGGAGCAGGATTTTTATGCGGTAACCCGTGAGCTGGTGACAATACTGGAGCATGAGATTATTGCGCATCCGGAAATGTGGTTCTGGGTGCATGACCGTTGGAAAGACGGACGCCAACGTTTTGGCAGAAAAAAATAAATTTGATAAAGGAGGAGCAAAATGACCGAGCAAAAAAAGGAATACCAGCATACAATTGCTAAAGAGGTATCCTATTCCGGCATTGGTCTGCATTCCGGCAAGGATGTACTGATGACACTGAAGCCTGCAGAGGCTGACACAGGCATTGTCTTCGTCCGTACCGATTTACCCGGCAGACCGGAAATAAAGGCTTTACCGGAAAATGTAAGCTCCACGGTAAAGGCAACAACACTTAGTGCAAACGGTGCTGAGGTTTTTACGGTTGAGCATCTTATGGGTGCGCTGTCTATGATGGCGATTGACAATATCCGTATTGAAATGTCTTCCCCGGAGCCGCCGGTAACCGACGGCAGTGCCAAGGTTTTCTGCGAGCTGATTGAAAAAGCAGAACCGATGCAGCAGGAGGCAGAGCGTCATATATATGCCGTTGACAAAGCATTTTCCGTTTATGACAATGACCGTTATATCGTTATTTTACCTTATGACGGCTACAGAATTTCTTTTACATCCATTAACAGTCATCCGATGCTGGGAACCCAGTATTTCGATATCCTGCTCGATAAGGAGAGCTTTAAAAAGGATATTATGGCTGCCAGAACAGTTGCTTTTACTTCCGAGCTGGAAATGCTGCGTAAGATGGGCCTGGGCCTTGGCGGTTCGTTAGAGAATGTAGTTGTTTTTGATGATGAAAAAATTCTTTCGGTTCCGCGTTTTGACGATGAACTGATCAGACACAAGATTCTTGATGCCATTGGCGATTTGTATCTGCTGGGACCGATTAAAGCGCATGTTATTGCCGTAAAAACCGGACATGCGTTTAACTCGCAAATCGCTAAACAAATTCAGGCTTACAGAACAAAGGGGGAGTAATAAATGACAGTATTAGATATTAACGAAATTAAAAAGATCCTGCCGCATCGTTATCCGATGCTTTTGGTTGACCGCATTCTGGAAGTTGAACCTATGAAACGCGCAGTAGGTATTAAAAACATTACCGCTAATGAAATGCAGTTCTTAGGTCATTTTCCTAATGAACCGATTATGCCCGGTGTTCTGCTGATTGAGGCTATGGCTCAGGTTGGCGGCGTTGCTATGCTGTATCCGGAAGAAAACCGCGGCAAGATTGCTGTTTTCGCTAAAATAGACAATGTACGCTTCCGCAAGCAGGTTGTGCCCGGCGACCAGGTTGTAACCACCGCTGAGGTAACTAAAATTATGCGTGGTAATATGGGTATCATTCATTGCGAGGGTAAGGTTGACGGCAAGGTTGCCTGTGAATGCGACTGCACCTTTGCTATTATGGATCCGAAAGAAAATTAATCAGCAAAATACAAAAAAGCTGTAATTGGTAGAATAAGCGAGCAATACAGCTAAAATTAATGCTAAATTCATTTAACTGTGTTTTTTGTAATGTTAAAAATCGTGGATGCCTGTGATTATAGTATTATATTTGTATTTAATTGCTTGATTAACATCTTGTTTGGGGAGTGAAAATAATGAGTTCGGTTATTATGCCAACCAATGGTATCCATGAAACTGCAATCATTCATCCGTCTGCTAAAATCGGCAAGGACGTAAGCGTAGGTCCTTATGCTGTTATCGACGAAGATACGGAGATTGGCGACGGCTGCGTGATTGGCGCACATGTGACTATCCATCCATATACTAAAATCGGCAAGAATTGCCACTTTTTCCCGGGCTGCTCTATTGGCGCAGTACCGCAGGATTTAAAATTTGTAGGTGAAAAAAGCTATACCATTATCGGTGACGGCGGCAGCTTCCGTGAATGCTGCACTGTTCACCGTGCATGCGGTGAAGGCAACGAAACCCGTATCGGCAATAACATCCTGATGATGGCCTACACCCATGTAGCACATAACTGCATCGTGGGCAATAATGTTATTATGTCTAACGTTGCAACACTTGCAGGTCACGTTATCGTTGAGGACCGTGCTGTTATCGGCGGCTTGTCTGCAGTACACCAGTTCTGCAAGATTGGCCGTAACGCAATGATCGGCGGTATGGCACGTGTAACCCAGGATGTTCCTCCGTTCATGATCTGCGCCGGTGACCCCGCTTTTGTTTCCGGTCTGAACAGCGTAGGTCTTTCTCGTGCAGGTATGCCGGTTGAAGAACGCAGCGAGCTGAAAAAGGCTTTCCGCATTCTTTATCGCAGCGGTCTGCCGCTTCAGGAAGCAATCAGCACTATGGAGCAGGAGCTGACAAGCTCTGAGCCTATGGAACATCTGATGCGTTTCCTGCGTAATGTAGAACGCGGCATCATCCGTACACGCAGAGGCTAAGGCTATGGAGGTGCTGGGCGTACTTTCAGGTGTCGGACATCTGCCGGTAGAGGTAGCACGCTCAGCGAAAGAGCTGGGTTACCATGTTGTCGCTGTAGGTGTTGTTCCCGGTATTGACGAGGAGCTGCCCGGCAGTGTTGATGTTTATTACGATATCAACATCGGCAAAATCGGCAAGATTATTTCTACGCTGAAAAAAAATAAGGTTACCAAGGTCACAATGATCGGCAAGGTAACAAAGGAAGTTTTGTACAAAGCAGGCAGGATTGTTCCTGATCTGCGGGCGATAAAAATTTTGGCCACCATTCCGGACCGCAAGGATGATACTATCATGAATGCGATTGTCAAGGAGCTGGAGGACGAAGGCATTGAGGTTATGGATCAGACCTTATTGATTAAACCGCTGCTGCCGCCGCCCGGTGTTCTGACCAAGCGTAAGCCTACGGAGGCAGAGCTTGCGGATATGGAATTCGGTTTTGAGATGGCCAAAGCCATCGGCGGATTGGATATCGGTCAGACCGTTGTTGTAAAAAATCGTGCCGTTATGGCGGTAGAAGCGATTGAAGGCACTGATGCCTGCATTCTGCGCGGCGGTTTTTTAGGCAAGGGCGGCGTTATCGTAGCCAAGGCTGCCAAGCCGAAGCAGGACCAACGCTTTGATATTCCCGGTTTCGGTACGACGACGATTGAATCAATGATTCACGCCGGTGCTACAGGAGCTGTTATTGAAGCAGGTAATACTATCATTCCGGAGCGCGAAAAGGTGATAGCGCTGGCAGATGAGCATAATATTACCATTCTTGTAAAATAAATATCGGAAAAATTTCGTATTTCTTAGCGGCTGATAGCTTATGTCAGCCGCTTTTTGTGTTATAATATATACTGAATATATATAGGTAAATGCAAGGAGACATCATGGCGAAAATATTAATATCTGCCGGAGAAGCCTCTGGCGATATCCATGCAGCTGCTGTGACTGCTGCTATAAAAAAACTTGATAGCAAGGCCGAGGTTTTTGGTATGGGCGGCGACGCTCTGCGCAAGGCCGGCGGCGAGGTGCTGTGGGACATTAAGGACCACGGCGTAATGGGTTTTGTGGAGGTTATCCGCAAACTGCCTGATTTATTCCGTCTGCGCAGTGATTTTGCGCGCATTATGGACGAACGCAAGCCGGACTGTCTGGTAGTTGTCGATTACCCCGGTTTTAATATGAAGCTGGCTAAGCTGGCTCACGATAAAGGAATTCCCGTTGTATCATATATTGCTCCGTCGGCATGGGCCTGGAACAAGGGCCGTGCCAAAAAGGTTGCGAAAATAGTGGATAAGGTTGCCTGCATCTTTCCTTTTGAATACGATGTGTACAAGGAAGCAGGTGCTCCCGTAGAGTTTGTAGGTCATCCGCTGCTGGATATTGTACATCCTACGATGACCAAGGCTGAGGCTGAAGCCTGGGCCGGCAAGCAGCCCGGCAAAAAACTGATATTGCTGATGCCCGGCAGCCGTCTGATGGAAATTGAAAAAATGCTGCCGACGCTGCTGGCAGGTGCAAAGCTTTTAAAGCAGCAGTTGCCTGATGCGCAGTTTGTTATGCCGCGCGCTAACACAATTCCGCTTGCTATGCTGCAGGAAAAAATTGCGGCGTATGGCATTGAGGTAAAAATTACCGAAGGCCATAACTATGATTTGTTCAGTGTAGCGGATTTGGCGCTGGCTACCAGCGGTACGGTAACGCTGGAGGCTGCTTTGTGCGGACTGCCGAGTGTTATTGTTTACCGTACTTCCGCACTGAATGCTTTTATCGCGCGTTTGGTAATCAATATCCCCAATATCGGCTTGCCGAATATTGTTGCGGGCAAAACGATTATGCCGGAGCTGCTGCAGGAGGACTTCACCCCGGAAAAATTAGCGAAAACTGCAGTAGAGCTTTTGCAGCCTGAGCGTCAGGCACAGCTGCAAAGCGATTTGGCATATATGAAGCACAGACTTGGTGAACCCGGTGCGGTAAACCGCGTTGCTCAATTAATCTTAAAAATAACTGAGGAGAGAAAATGAATTTATACCTTCGAGCATTGAAATATGTAAAAGCCTATTGGATGCGTGCGCTGGCAGCGCTTATCTGCACCGGCATTGCCTCCGGCTGTACTGCTTATCTGCCTTGGGTTATCAAGGATATGGTAGACCAGGTTCTGCGAGATAAGGATACATCCATGCTGAACTATATTGTAATCAGCATTGTGGTTGTTTTTATTATCCGCTGTGTTTCCTATTACGGACAAAGCTATCTGATGAACTATGTCGGTCAGCGTGTGATTATTGATATCCGCAGGGATGTTTTTGAAAAGCTGCAGCGTTTAAGTATGAGCTTTTATGACAAGCATAAAACCGGTACCATTATGAGTTATGTTACTAACGACGTTAGTGCGTTGCAGTCCGCGATGGTAGAAAACGTTGTGGAAATGTTTACCGAAAGCGTTATTCTTATCGTATCTGTCGCTATGATGCTGTATCTGGACTGGAAGCTGTTCCTCGTAACCTTTGCAACCTTCCCGGTTGTACTGTTCTTCATTGACAGCTTCGGTAAGCGCATCCGTAAATCCGGCAGCCGTATTCAGGAGGCTGCTGCTGACATTACTTCTGTACTGCAGGAGGTTGCTTCCTCTCCGCGTGTTATCAAATCCTTTGTGCGCGAAGGCTATGAGGTAGAGCGCTTCGACAAGGAAAACATGAACAACTTCCGCGCCAATATGAAGTATGCGCAGCTTTCTTCAACGCTCACCCCGACGATTGAATTTGTTGCGGCTGTCGGCGTTTCCATTATTCTCTGGTACGGCGGCAACAGCGTTATCAACGGCAGCATTACCGCAGGCTCTCTGGTAGCCTTCCTGACCTATGCTGTTAATATTTCTAACCCGATTAAACGTTTAAGCCGTGTTATCGGCAATATTCAGAAGGCATTGGCTGCAGCGCAGCGTGTTTTCGACGTATTGGATTTGCCTGAGGTTATAAAAAATGCACCTGATGCCAAGGCTCTGCCGAAGGTAAAAGGCGATGTACGCTTTAATGATGTAAGCTTTGCTTATAACGAAAACGAAGAAGTGCTCAGCCATGTTTCCTTCGAGGTTAAGCCCGGCGAAATGATTGCCTTTGTCGGTCCTTCCGGTGCTGGTAAGTCTACCGTAGCCAGCCTGTTGCCGCGTTTCTACGATGCGACTAACGGCAGTATTACGATTGATGGGCAGGATATCCGTAAGGTTACGCTGGATTCCCTGCGTGAGCAGGTTGGTATTGTACCGCAGGAAACAGTGCTGTTCAACGGTTCTGTTTATGATAACATTCTTTACGGACGTCTTGATGCGACACGTGAAGAGGTAGAGGCTGCAGCGAAGGCTGCGAATGCCCATGACTTTATTATGCAATTGCCTAACGGCTATGAAACAATGCTGGGTGACCGCGGTATGAATATTTCCGGTGGTCAGCGTCAGCGCATTTCTATTGCCCGGGCAATATTGAAGAACCCGCAGATTCTGATTCTCGACGAGGCAACCTCTGCACTCGATACGGAAAGCGAGCGCGTGGTACAGGAGGCTCTGGACCGCCTGATGGTAGGCAGAACGTCCTTTGTTATTGCGCATCGTCTTTCGACGATTAAAAATGCTGATAAGATTATGGTTTTGGAAAATGGCCAGCTTATCGAGCAGGGTAACCATGATGAGCTGATGGCTATGGACGGGCTGTACGCGCATCTGTATAAGATTCAGTATCGCAGCAAGGAAGTCAAGTAAGGCGAAAAGAGGTTAGTAAATGTATATACTCTACAATATTCTTATTTTAATAGTGCTGGTAATTTTTATTGTCCCCTATTACACTTACCGCCTGTTTACAGAAAAAGGCTTCGCCTTGCGCTTTAAGCAGAGCCTCGGTTGTGTAGATGAAGAGGATATTGCCAAGGTTGCCGGCAAGGACTGCGTATGGATTCATGGTGCATCCGTAGGCGAAATTGTTGCCACCAGCCCGCTTGTTAAACAAATCCGCAAGGAAATGCCCGAGCGCCCGGTATTGGTATCTGCCTTTACCGTAGGCGGTTATAACATGGCCAAGCAGATTATTCCCGAAGCAGATGCTATTATCTACTTCCCGCTGGATTTACCGTTTGTTGCGGAATCTCTGGTCAAGCGTATTCACCCCGGTGTCTTTATGCCGGTAGAAACAGAGCTGTGGCCTAATTTCCTGCGCGCTATCCGCGAACGTCATATACCTGTAATGATGGTAAATGGCCGTATCTCCGAAAAATCCGTAAAAAATTACAAATATCTTTATGGTATCTGGGATGATATGCTAAATACTGTAACCCGTTTTTGCATGCAGTCCAGCATTGATGCCGATTATATTGCGCATCTCGGTGCCGACCGCAGCAAAATCTTTGTTACCGGTAATACAAAATTTGACCAGACCTATGCGGAGGTTACGCCGGAGGATTTGGCGAAATACCGCTTTGAGCTGGGATTGAAAGAGGATTATCCTATTATCGTTGCCGGCTCTACGCATCCCGGCGAAGAAAAGGTGCTGTTTGAATCCTTCAAGTGCATCCGTAAAAAATATCCGCATGCACGTCTGATTATCGCACCGCGTAAAACTGCCAGAGCAGATGAAATTGCCAAGCTGGCAAGCCATTACGGCTATGAAACAGGCTTCCGCTCCAAGATGCTGGAGGAAAGCGGTGAGCGCAAGGAATATCATTTGCTGATTATCGATACCATCGGTGAGCTGGGACGTATTTATGCTGTCGGCGATGTTGTTTTCGTCGGCGGTTCCTTCAGCAATACCGGCGGTCATAACGTACTGGAGCCTGCTGCCCATGCCAAACCGATTCTCGTCGGCCCGAGCATGCAGAACTTTAAGGATTCCTATGCACTGTTGAGCAAGGTTAAGGCCTGCAAGATGGTTAACAATAATGATGAACTGACGAAGGAAATGCTGGATATTCTGGGCAATGACGAGCGTCGCACGCAGATGGGTGCAGCTTCCCTGCAGGTTATCAAAGAGAACCGCGGAGCGGATGTGCGCAGCATCCATTATCTCAAGGAACTGCTTGATTTAACTGCTGTGCCTGCCCGTGAATACAAAAGCTATCCGATTAATACGCGTAACCTGACGGATGAAGGCGGCGGACGCCTGCGTCACGGTGATGCGATTATCCAATATGTTATGCAGGTTGCCTATGGTCCGGAAACTCCGTTCTTCGGCTGGCTGTTGCTGGCAGTTCTGCGTGGCATGTCTTATTTATACGAATTCGGCGTTTGCTGCAAGCTGTCTATGTATAATTGCGGCCTGCTGCACAGAGAAAAGCTGAACTGCTGCGTTATCTCTATCGGTAATATTACCGTCGGTGGCACCGGTAAAACTCCTACCGCCCAGAAGATGGCGGCAATTATCAAGTCTATGGGCTATCGCGTTGTTATCCTGAACCGCGGCTACCGTTCGCATTGGGGCAAGGAGCTGGGCGTAGTTTCCGACGGCAATAAGATTTTCATGACTGCCTATGAAGCAGGTGACGAAGCTTACCTGATGGCCAAGACTTTGCCGGGTATTCCGGTAATCATCGGCAAAAACCGTGCCGTTACCGGCCGTTATGCCGTTGAAAAGCTGAATGCCGAGGTTATCATTATGGACGATGGCTATCAGCACTGGCAGCTGGAGCGCGACCTGGATGTCGTATTGGTAGATACGCTGAATATGTTCGGCAACGGCTGTGTGCTGCCGCGCGGTACTCTGCGTGAGCCGCTCGAAAACCTGAGCCGCGGCGATTTGTTCCTGCTGACCAAAACCGACCAGAGCAGCAAGCTGAGCCGCATTCAGCTGCGTCATACTATTGCCAAATATAATGACAAGGCACCGATAGTAGAAAGTATTCACCATCCGAAAAACTTTGTGGAAATTGCCGACTGGTACAAGGGTATTTCCGAAAATATCAAGGATCTGGAAGAGCTGCGCGGCAAGGATGTTATGGTTTTTTCTGCAATCGGCAACCCGTCATCCTTCGAACAGACTCTCTCCAGTATCGGTTTGAATATCATGGAGGCTGTACGCTATCCAGACCATCACGATTACGGTATGCTGGAAATGCAGTACATCAACGAGCGTGCCAGCAGCCTAAAGGCTGTAGCAATGGTTACTACAGCGAAGGATGCTGTTAAGATACCGACTGAATTTATTTATTCTGCCCGCGAAATTCCTTTGTATATCCTGAATATGGATATCTGCATTACCGAGGGCATGGATAAGTTCAAAGAATATATTGATCATGCCATTAAAAAGGAGCTTGATAAAAAATGAAAGTTTTATGCGTAATTCCCGCACGTTATGCTTCTACCCGTCTTCCGGGCAAACCGCTTTCCCTGATTGCAGGTAAGCCGATGATTCAGCACGTTTATGAGCGTGCCTGTCAGGCTAAGCTGCCGGACGAGGTAGTTGTAGCTACCGATAATGAGCTTGTCAAAAAGGCTGTAGACGGCTTTGGCGGCAAAGCAATGATGACCTCTCCCGACCATCCGAGCGGTACCGACCGTCTGGCTGAGGTAGCTTTGAACTATCCCGATGTTGATGTTATCGTTAACGTACAGGGTGATGAGCCGATGATTCCGCCTGAGGTTATTGACCGCCTGGCTGAATGCTTTACCGGTGACAGCGAGCTGCAGATGGCAACATTGAAGGTTGCTATGAACGAGGAGGATTACAACAATCCTGCTGCCGTAAAGGTTGTAACCGACCTTAACGGCTATGCACTGTACTTCTCCCGCAGCCTGATGCCGTATCCGCGCAATAAGCCGGAGGGCTACAAGGTTTACAAGCATGTAGGTATTTATGCTTACCGCCGCAGCTTCCTGCTGAAATATGCAGCACTGCAGCCGACACCACTGGAAAGAGCGGAAAGCCTGGAGCAGCTGCGTGCACTGGAAAATGGTTATAAGATTAAAGTTCTGGAAAGCGATTTCCAGGGCATCGGTGTTGATACCCCCGAGGATTTGGCAGCAGTCAACGAGCTGTTTGCTAAAATGAATAAATAAACTGGAGGATACTTATGCAAATCGTTAAAGTTGGTAATTATGAAGTAGGTCAGGGCCATCCCCTGATGCTGATGGCAGGTCCCTGCGTGCTCGAAGGCTATGAGCGCAGCCTGATGATTGGTCAGCGTACAAAAGCAATCTGCGACAAGCTTGGCATTCCCTATGTATTTAAGGCTTCCTTTGATAAGGCTAACCGTTCCTCTTATGCTTCCTTCCGCGGACCCGGCATTGAAGAGGGCTTAAAGCTTTTGGCTCAGATTAAAAAGGATCTGGGCGTTCCTGTAGTAACCGATATCCACGAGCCCTGGCAGGCTGAAAAGGCTGCCGAGGTTGTAGATATTCTGCAAATCCCGGCTTTCCTGTGCCGTCAGACCGATTTGGTTTATGCAGCTGCCAAAACCGGCAAGACTGTTAATGTAAAAAAAGGTCAGTTCCTGGCACCTTGGGACATGAAAAATGTTATCAAAAAGGTTGAGGAAGCAGGCAATCATAACATTATGCTGACCGAGCGTGGTGCAAGCTTTGGCTACAACACACTGGTAACCGATATGCGCGGTCTGGCTATTATGCGTGAGCTTGGTTATCCCGTAGTTATGGATGCTACTCACAGCGTACAGATTCCCGGCGGCCAAGGCACCTCCAGCGGCGGCCAGAGCCAGTATGTTCCGCATATGGCACGTGCTGCTGCGGCTGTCGGCATTGATGCACTGTTCTTAGAGGTGCATGATAATCCGGCAGAAGCACTGAGCGACGGCCCGAATATGGTTAAGCTGGACAATCTGGAAAAATTATTGACCGACGTGCTGGCAATCGACAAGATTGTACGCGGCTAAAGGTAGGGTGAGAATATGGAAGCAATGCTAAAGCATGCACAGGATGTTCTGCGCATGGAGGCAGAAGCGATTTTAGAGCTGGTGCCGCGTGTAGATGAAAATTTTGCTGCGGCAGTAAAATTGATTTTAGACTGTCAGGGCCGTACCGTTATTACCGGTATGGGCAAATCCGGTCTTATCGGCCGCAAAATGGCTGCAACCTTTGCCAGCACCGGCACACCATCCTTTTATCTGCATCCTGCAGAGGGTATTCACGGTGACCTGGGCATGGTTACGGAAAGCGATGTTGTTATTGCTCTCTCCAACAGCGGTGAAACTGGTGAGGTTTTGAATATCCTGCCGTCCTTGCGCCGCATCGGGGCAAAGATTATCGCTATGGTCGGCAAGCCTGATTCAACACTTGGCAAGAATGCCGACGTTGTACTTAATGTAGGTGTCAGCAAGGAGGCCTGCCCGCTTGGCCTAGCTCCGACAAGCAGCACGACCGCAGCGCTGGCCTATGGTGATGCGTTGGCTTTGGCGCTGCTCAAAAAGCATAACTTTACCGCAAGTCAGTTTGCTATCTTCCATCCGGGCGGCAGCCTGGGACGCAAGCTGCTTCTGACCGTAGGCAGCATTATGCATAAAGGCGAGGAGAACCCGACTGTGCTGGCAGATACCAAGGTACAGGATGCTTTGTTTGTTATTACCGACAAAGGTCTGGGTGCTGTATCCGTTGTTGATGCGGACGGTGTTATGCAGGGTGTGCTTACCGACGGCGATATCCGCCGCGGTCTGAGTAAGGGTGTTGATTTCCTGCAGCGTCCTGTTTGCGAGCTGATGACAAAGGCTCCGAAAACTATTACCGAAGACAAGCTGGCAGCACAGGCTCTGCATCTTATGGAAAGCAACAAGCCGAAACCGATTACCGTGCTGCCTGTTATTGACAAAGATAATAAGGTTATCGGCCTGCTGCATATGACCGACCTTGTAAGGCAAGGAGTAGTATAATGATCAGCTGGTTCGATGATGCACAGGATGAGGATGACGAATTTATAGAAGCAGCTAAAGCAATCAGACTGCTGGCATTGGATGTTGACGGTGTGCTGACCGACGGAACTATCTATATTGCGGCAGACGGAGAATGCTTTAAGGGCTTTAACGCAAAGGATGGCATGGGCATCAGCTGTGCCCTGCACAATGGTCTTGAGGTAGCGATTATTACCGGACGCAAAAGCGAGATTATCCACCGCAGAGCCGAGGAACTGGGCATAACAACCATTATCGAAGGCGCGAAGGATAAGCGTGAAGCGCTGCGTTCCTTGAGAAGGCTGCGCGGACTGTCGGTAGAAGAGGTTGCTTATGTAGGCGATGACCTCAATGATTTGCCGGCCTTTGCCGAGAGCGGTCTGACATTTGCTCCCGATGATGCTGCGGAAGATGTGTATGATGCAGCTGATATCGGTTTGGATAATCCTGGCGGCAGAGGTGCTGTCCGCGAAGCAATAGAGTATATTTTAGCTGCTCAGGACAAATGGGAAAAAATTGTTGCTTCATATGAGCAAGCTGGACAAGGAGATAGACAATAATGTGGCTTTATTATTTATTAAAAACAATGAGTACCGTAATTTCCTGGCTGCCCTATAAGGCAGTTGTGGTTATCGGTAAGGGTATGGGCCACCTCTATCATAAAATTGCCAAAAAGCAGCGTGTGCGTGCAGAGGAAACTATCCGCGAGCGCTTAGGCTATAGTCAGGAGCAGGCCGAGGCTACAATCAAATCGCTGTTTGTGAAGCTTGGCATAACCTTTATGGAAATTATGTATATGCCGGCGTTGAACAAGGACAATATCCGCGGTCTGGTAACCTTTGACCGTCCGGAGGTTCTGTGGGATGCGCTTAAGGAGAAGCATGGCGTTGTTATGCTGGCCTGCCATATGGATAACTGGGAATGGCTGGGCGCTGCACTGGCGCTGAACGGCTTCCCGCTGAGTGCGGTAGAAAAACCGCAGCCTAACCGTGTTTACAGCGATTTTATGAATGAGCTGCGCAAGGGCGTAGGCCAAGAAATTTTTTCGCGTGGTACAAGTGAAATCCTCGGCTGTGCGCGTGCTATGAAGAAGGGCCGTATGCTGGGTCTGATAGCTGACCAGGACGGCGGCTATGACGGCATCTTCGTTCCTTTTTTGGGCAAGATGGCATCAACGCCTAACGGACCGGCATATTTTTCCCGTAAATTCAAAGCACCTATTGTGCCGATTTTTATAGTACGTAAGCCTGACGGCTATGGCCATAAAGCGATTGTACGCGACCCTATCCATTATGAATTCACCGGCGACCAAAAGCTGGATGATTATAATGTTACCCTGAAAATGACTCAGGAAGTTGAAAAAATAATCAAGGAATATCCTGATAACTGGTTGTGGTTCCAGCATCGCTGGAATACACCATACACCCCACAGGAGGAGGAAAAGCAGCCAGATGAAAAATAAGAAAGTAATTCTGTCAGTATTGGCAGGCATTGTAATTGCCGGTGCAATTATTGCCTGGCTGATGCTGAGCGGCGATAAACCTATAACTGTAAAACCGGGTGATGGTGTTACAGCGCAGATTAATGCTTCCTTAAAAAACAGTATGGTTAAAAGGGAAAAGGATGGCAAAAAGCTGTGGGAGTTTACAGTAGAAGAGGTTGTTAACGATAAGGCTAAAAACACAGCCTATCTGAAGGGCATCAAAGGCAAAGTTTATCGTGCGGACGGCAGCTTTATCGATATTTCTGCCGATAAAGGCAGTGCCGGCATGAAGAGCAATGACTTTTTCCTAGAGGGTAATATTAAGGCTGTACTGAATACCGGCGGCGAGCTTTATGCCGATAAAATAAGCTGGAATCAGGAAAAAGAGCTTATTACGGCAACAGGACATTTTAAAATGCATAAGGATGCCTATACCGCAACTGCGGATAGTGCTGTAACTACCAGTGCTTTTAAGCATATTAAGCTTAAGGGTAATGCTAAAGTGGAGAAAGGCGGCGAATAAGATGGCTTACAAAAATAGATTACTGCTGACAATGGCTGCAGCCATGCTGGCAGCAGGCATAACAGCAACTGCTTTTGCGGCTCCCGGCAATTTCAGCGTTCAGGCTGATGAGCTGGAGTATGACCTGGGCAGCGGTGAAGCTGTAGCAAAAGGAAATGTTGTACTGATGCAGGATGGCGGCAGAGCTACTGCCGATTATGCCAAATTCAACAGCAAAAGCAAGAGCGGTGTTTTAACCGGCAATGTTATTGCCGACCGTGATGATGCACATATTGTGTGCAATGAGTTTATAGTGCATAATGAAAATGATTTGTCTGCTGTAGGCGGTGCCATGATTACCAAGGGTGGCAAAAGCCTGAGCTCTGACAGAGTTGATTATTACAAGGCGCGCGAATTTGCCGAAACAATCGGCGGCTGGGCACGTCTTACCGACAGCGACGGCAGTGTGCTGAATGCGGCAAAGATTGATTATAATATGGCACAGGGAGTTGCCAATGCATACGGTGGTGTTGATATCCGCAGTGATGCACGCAGCCTGACAGCTTCTGCTGACAGTGCAGTCTACAAAACCGATAACAGCGGTTATGTAGAGCTTATCGGCAATGCCAAAGCAACTCAGAACGGCAACAGCGTTGCCGGCGATAAACTGCGCCTTACCAATACCAACGTGGCTATTGCCGACGGTAATGTAGATATTATCTATATTCCGGAAAAGCAGCCTGCGCTGCCCGGTAAAGAAAAACAGGGCGCAGATGATAAAGCTTTAGCCTAAGAAGCGGAGGGCAAAGTTTTGGTTATAACAACAGATAATCTGGTAAAAATTTATAATACCCGTCACGTTGTTGATGGAGTAAGCATCAGCGTAGAGCAGGGCAGCGTAGTAGGCCTGCTCGGTCCTAACGGCGCCGGCAAGACGACAACCTTCTATATGATTGTCGGTATTGAAAAGCCTGATGCAGGTACCGTGATGCTCGACGGCAAGGATATTTCCTCAATGCCCATGTACGAAAGAGCGCGTGCAGGTATCGGCTATCTGCCGCAGGAGGCTTCTATTTTCAGCAAAATGACGGTAGAAGACAATATCATGGCGATTCTGGAAACAACTGATCTGAATGCATCCGAGCGAGAAGCGAAGATGAACGCTCTGCTGGATGAGTTCCGTCTGAATCATGTGCGCAAGAGCGAGGGCAAGGCGCTTTCCGGCGGTGAACGCCGCCGCGTAGAGATTGCCCGTGCGCTGGCTACAGACCCGGCCTTCATTCTGCTGGACGAACCGTTTGCCGGCATCGATCCTATTGCCGTAGCGGATATCCAGGGCATGATTGCGCATCTGGCACAGCGTGGCATCGGTGTGCTGATTACGGACCATAACGTCCGTGAAACACTGAGCATTGTTGATAAGGCCTATATTTTGGCCGAAGGTCATATTTTACTGCATGGCGACAGCGAAACAATCGCTAATGACCCTGTTGCCCGTAAATATTACCTTGGCGATAACTTTAGCATGTAACAGGAGGAAGAAAAGTGCGCTTACGATTATTAGACCGTTATGTACTGAAGGAGCTTTTATACCCCTTCGTTTTCGGCATTGCTGCTTTCTCCAGTATTTTTATTGCCAGCACGATGCTGTTTAAAATTACGCAATACATGACTAAATACGGTGCTCCGTTGGAGACTGTAGCCCGTTTGTTTATGTATAATCTGCCGGAGGTTATCAACTATACCTTCCCGATGTCTATGCTGCTGGCAGCGCTGATGGCTTTTGGCAAGCTTTCCGGCTCCAGTGAGATTACGGCAATGAAGGCCGGCGGTGTCAGCTACTACCGTATTGTTGCGCCGGTGCTGGTTGTTGGCTTCTTTGTCAGCATGTTTTCCATGGTGTGGGCAGAAAAGGTAGTGCCCACCTCCAAAGCGAAGGCGTCGATAATCCTGAATGAGGAAATCCGCCACAATACGCGCCCCACAACTCAGAATCATATTATCATCAAAACTATCAGCGGTGATACCCAACGTGTTACCTATGCTAATAAGTTTGATGAAAAGCTTGGCAAGATGACCGATATCACTATCGAAGAGTTTAATAAAGGCAAAATTGCCCGTATTCAGACCGCCAAGGAAGGCTATTGGGAAAACGGCAGCTGGCGTATCGTAGACGGTAATGTTTTTGCGCTGGACGATAAGGACGGCGTACAAAGCAGTGCCAAATTCAAGGAACAGATTATTCCTTTGAATTTCTCGCCGAAGCAGATTTCCTGGGAGCAAAAGGAGCCTGAGGAAATGACTATCCGCGAATTACGCGAATATATCAGCATGCTGGAAGAACAGCATACCTCGGCAGCACGTCAGTGGTGCGAAATCTTTATGAGAATCAATATTCCGCTGGCAAGCTTCTTCTTTGCAATGATCGGTGCTTGTCTGGGCACTCAGAAGCAGCGTACCAGCTCTTCTATCGGTCTGGGCATCAGTATCATCGTAATATTTATTTATTATGCAATAATGACCTTCACCACCGGTTTGGGCAAGGGTGGTGCAATGCCGCCGCTGCTGGCCTGCGCATTGCCTAACATTCTTTGCTTGGGTGTCGGCGTTTATCTGATGAAAAAGAAAAATGCCTAAAAGACTTGGATGAGTAAGTCATGGAGGTGAGTACTTGGTAGGTATAAGATTAATTATCATTATGGCCATTGTAGGTGGCCTGATTGCCTATCTGGCCGATAAAATGGGCAGTAAAATAGGCAAAAAAAGAATGTCGGTATTTGGCTTGCGTCCAAAGCATACGTCCATATTACTTACGGTACTCGGCGGTACTATTATTGCTGTTCTGACTATCAGTGTTATGGCAATAGCATCACAGAGTGCGCGCACAGCTTTGTTCGGCATGGAAAAAATTCAGCAGGAGCTTAAGCTTTTAAACCAAGAAAAGGCAGATACAACTGCTGCACTTGAACAGGCTAAAGGCAAGGTTAACGAGCAGAACAAAAAAATCAGTGAGCTTGATGCTAAAATCCAGGAAGCAGTTGCCGAAAATGATGCAATGGAAATCAAGCTGGCCCAGGTTAATGACATGTACAGCCAGGCACAGAATGAGGTAAATTCGCTTACACATTCCAAGCTGCAGCTGACGAATGAAATTGACGAGCTGGAAAAAACTACCGAGGCTCTGCGTAAGGGTATCATCAATATGCGTGAAGGCCAGGTTTATTACCGCGCCGGTGAAGTTGTTTTTGCCGGTGTTATGCGTGGCGGTCTGAAGCATAAAGAAAATATAATTCAGATGAACTGGCTGCTGCAAAATGCAAATGAAGCAGCATTGCAGCGCTTGGGTGTTATCCACGATGAACAAAAGCCTCTGCAGGCTATCTGGATTGGTAAAAACGTTGTCGATAATGCTGTAGCAAGACTGGATAAAAGCAAGGGTAATATGCTTTTCCGTATCCGCGCTGTTGCTAATATCATAGTTGGCGAGCTGGCAGTATGCGATATTGAAATGGTAGATAATCAGCTCATTTATCCTGACGGAACCTTGATTTTCAGTGAGCAGTATAATCTTGGTAATAACGGCCCGAGCTATGAAAGCGTGCTTATGGAATTCTTGACGCAGATTAACCATAATGCGGTAAAGGCCGGTGTGCTGCCTGATCCGATGACGGGTAAGGTTGGCAGTATGGATGCTGCTACTATGATTGAAGCAGCTAATTCAATGCGTCGCACCAGAGGCAGCTTTATTCTGCGTGCTTATGCTAAAGGCGATATTACGACAGCCGGACCTGTAAGGGTAAGGCTGGAGGTGGTTCCGGTCAATGAGTAATTATCTTGGCGTAGATCCGGGGCGCAGCAAAACAGGATTGGCATTAGTTGCCGCTGATGGCAAAATCCTGAGCCTGCATATTGCGATGACGGATAATCTGGCTGCAGAGCTGCGACAGTTTGTCGGTTCAGCTAAGCTGCAGGGAATTATTATGGGCAACGGCACAAATAATAAGGCTATAGGCGCAGTTTTGCGTGAGCTTTATCCGGATTTGGTACCGGAGCTTGTCGGTGAAGCATACAGTACGGAAGAAGCTCGTAGCCTGTATTGGCAGGAAAATCCTCCTAAGGGTTGGCGTAAGCTGGTGCCGCTAGGTCTTTTGGTGCCGCCGGAGCCGCTCGATGCATATGCTGCTGTTGTGCAGGTGCGCAGATGGTTAAAGAAACATGAGGAAATGGATTAATGAATAAGCTTGGCGATTTAAGCTGTAACGAATTTTTAACTGAGCTTGCAAGCGCTGCGCCCGCCCCCGGTGGCGGCGGCGGCGCTGCAATGGCCGGAGCTTTGGCGGCGGCGCTTGCTTCTATGGTTGCTAATCTGACAATTGGCAAAGAAAAGTTTGCCGACCGCGAGCCGGAGGTCAAAGAACTGCTGGAGCAAGCGGAAGCAGAACGCGTACGTCTTTTGACGCTTGTAGATGAGGATGCGGCTGTATTCAACAGCTTTATGAGTTGTTATAAGCTGCCTAAGACTACTGATGAAGAAAAGGCTGCGCGTACAGCGGCAATACGTGCCGCTGCAAAGCAGGCAGCGACTGTACCGCTGAATATTGCCCGCAGCTCCTTTGCTGTACTGAAGCTGGCAGACAGGCTGGTAGTATCAGGAAACCCAGGCGTGATTACAGATGCTGCCTGCAGCGGTTTGCTGGCGCGCGCTGCGCTGCGCTGTGCGGAGTACAACGTGCGCATTAACCTGGGACTGACCAAGGATGAGGCGTGGAACGCACAGGCTGCAGCAGACCTGAAGCAGCTTTTGGCAGATGCCGAAGCGCTGGAAACTCGTTTGCTTGCAGTAACGGATAAAGCGTTGCAATAAGGCTTTATTGCTTGGTGCGGTAGAAGTACTTGACGTAAGCGTGTTTTTAAAGTATAATAAAATTCTAATGGAAAGGTGGCCGAGTGGTTGAAGGCTCTAGTCTTGAAAACTAGCGAAGGTGCAAGCCTTCCGTGGGTTCGAATCCCACCCTTTCCGCCATTAAAAAATTATAATAGGGTCTTGCAATTTAGATAAGAATCTGTTATAATAAACAAGTAGTCTAATGGAGTGGTACTCAAGCTGGCTGAAGAGGACGGTTTGCTAAATCGTTAGACGGTTTACCCCGTGCGTGGGTTCGAATCCCACCCACTCCGCCAACTATGGCAATCGGCTCTCGGAGAAATCCGAGAGCTTTTTTGTTTTTAAATTTTGCTTCTTGCGAAATGTTACAGCGGTTTACCCCGCACAGGGTTTGCCACCCCAACCCGCTCCGCCAACTATGGCAATCGGCTCTCAGAGAAATCTGAGAGCTTTTTTGTTGCTTAAATTTGTTTCTCATTTTTCCTTATGCGGTCTATATGTTTTGCCTTGCTTGCCCATTTTGGAAGCACAGCGATTGCAGCAGTAGCGTTTGTCTGAACGGCGTCCGCTGATGAGAAAATAATTGCTGCATTCAGGATTGGCGCAGCGATGGTATTCGCCCGGATTGAGCAGCAGCTGATATAAATCAAGATAAATTGCCTGCATAAGATAGCTGCATTGCCAAAGACTGGTAAATTTTTCTTGCGCCAGGTCCATTTGCGGTCTGGCGGTATAAATATTGTCGTTGATGATGTCGAGCAGGACGCGTCTGGCAAAAGCGTGGTCAAGGCTTCTGCCTGGAACATCTTCAGCGAGAATTATAGCAGTAAGCTGTTTCTTCGTCAGCAGGTCCTTGTCATAATCAGCAAGCGTGCGCAGCATATGCTTGTCTACAACTGCGAGAAAGTCTTGCAGCTGGCAGGCGTAGTCTGCATCTGCTTTACGGATATTCTTGAGCAGCTGCGTGTGCGAAATTCGCTTGTGCGTAGCAAAGTATTCTGCGGTCCTGAGAGTAGGTGCTTCGATGCGCGGCAGCAGGTAGTGAATGCCACGCGCGCTGTAATGCAGCAGGTAGGCAAGCGCATAGATAACGCTTGCCTGCGTCCCTTCATGTCTGATGAGATAGCTTTGGACAATAAGCAGGCTGCGGACGATTTTGACGCAGCGGGCAAAAAGACGCAGGCTCATAATGTCTATTTCGTCTATCTCGAACAGGGTGTATTGCAGGGAAACTTCGGCGTCAGTGCCAGCATAGTCTTTTTCTGCAAGGACATCTCCCAGATACAGGGTGTCGTCGATAAAGCTGAAATCGTTGATGAGCATAGAGTGATTTTCGTCGTCAAGGTGTGCACGTTTCCCAAGGCAGCGCTGCGAAGAATAGGGCAGGCCGTAGGCATTGCAGAAGGCAAGCACCTGCTTTTTATCGTTTTCGTCAATATTGGCGAAGGCTATAGTCAGGGAAGAAGCTGCCGCACCTTCCTCACTTTGGGAAGCGATGGTTTGCGTATGAAAGGGGCCTTGGGCGCAGATAAAGTCGTCCTGACCGTTAAAAAAGCGGCGAATCTGATAATTGCCGCAGATATTATTGGTGAAAAATTGGGGAATCACTGGCGCCGGAAAGGCGCGTTGCATTGTCGTCATAGGTATAACCTCGAAAAAATCTAAAATCTTATGTTGCTAGCAGATGCTGATGTTTTGTCGGCATCTGCTTTTTCGTCATTATAATATCACGAAAAAGAAATTTTATCATGGTATTATTATTTCTGACTCTATCTTATACTAAAAGCAGGCGGTGGTCAAGTAAGCTTGTATGGTTTATGTCAAATATATTCCATATATATAAAATCTAAAGCACCGCAAGGGTAACCTTTTAAGTTCATAATATATAGAAGGGAAGAGATAAGAAGTGATGCTTTTTGTTTGAAGAAAAATATAAAACTATTGGCTTGAACATTATGTATTATCGCAGAGCATTGAGTATGACGCAGAGTGAGCTGGCGGAGAAAGCCCAAATGTCAAGGGCGCGCGTCTCGGATATAGAATGCGGTAAGGGACCGTTTAATATGGAGTCTATATTTTTGCTGGCGCAGGCCTTGGGGGTTGACCCGGTGCGGCTTCTGCAGGAGAAAGAGTGAGAAATAGCGAAAATAATAATTACGTAAACACATTGCCCATTCCGAAAAGCAAAGCATAAGAAATTAAACCATATGTAAAGTTATGAAAAAAATTGTGCAAAGATATGAAATCGAGAATATGCGATAATATATTGGTAAAAGGAGTGAGGGCTAAATGTTTGCGTCGAGATACAAGAAAATATGTGCCAAGATAGTTTTTTACAGGAAATTGAAGAGTATGACACAGGAGAAGCTTGCCGACGAAGTTGGTATTACACCGCAATATTTATCGCGTATTGAAAACGGCGGCTATACGAAATGCGTATCGCTTTCAACCTTAATGAAGATTGCCGAGAAGCTAGGGATTACGATGAGTGAGCTAATGGAAGGAGTAGAAGATACTTCTTTATAAATTTTGGAGGCAGCATATGAGTAATAAGATAAAGCGTAGTCAGGTAGATGACATTAACAGACGCAATAATGCGGCTGACAGCTATAAAAACAGGTCATTTGCGAAGAAAAAAAGTGTAATTGACGAATATACCGGCGATAAAATTTTTTATAATGCTAATAAGCATATTAATGAAAAGCAATCAAACGTTGACCACATTGTTCCGTTAGATGAGCAAATCAGGCGTTATGGCTCTGATTTGACGCCGGAACAGATAAGAAAAATGGCTAATGATGATGCGAACCTTGCTAATACCAATGCTTCGCTGAATAAGTCCAAGGGTGCGCTGAATAACCACGAGTATATAGCAAAAACTCAAACTTCGCACACGGAAAACATCCCGT